>NZ_CP100454.1:3300000-3541364 GCF_024228315.1 Halomarina pelagica | reverse complement strand
TGGACTCTGCTACAAACCTTCTGAAATTACTCACCCTAACTCTGTATGGCGATTCACCAGAGCCGAGAGTTTGATACCGTTCGTGCCGACTGTTTGTTTGCGCCGTGGACTAAACAATGAGATCAAAATGCGCCCCGATGTCGCGAATGCAACAACAGTCCTTTGCCCGAAGAGACGCGATGATGCGGTCGCTCGGGATGGGTTTGACGTCTCGTTAGCGTGGTTCAAAATCGGGAGTCAAATCTACAGAGAGTCCTCTGCGGCCTCCTTGAGGGCAATCAGTAGCATCTCTTTGTCCCACGAACCGTCGTGGCGACGGCCGTTTATAAAAAAGGAGGGAGTGCCGTTAACGCCGCTTCGAACACCGCTCATGAAATCCTCACGCACACGGTCGACATAGGTATGCTCAACGAACACTTCACGGGAGAAGCGTTCGACGTTGAGACCGAGTTCTACCGCGTATTCACGGAGGTGATCATCATCAAGTGCGTCCTGGTTTTCGTAGAGGGTGTCGTGCATCTCCCAGAATTTCCCCTGTTCACCGGCGGCTTCGGCTGCCTCCGCAGCGTGTTCTGCATGTGGATGGACAGTCGTCAGGGGGAAGTTTCGAAAGACGAAACGGAGCCGATGGCCGAGTATCCTTTGAATATCTTTGATAATCAGATAAGCACGACCACAGTGAGGACATTCGTAGTCTCCGTACTCGACAAGTGTCACGGGTGCATCCGGTGATCCCTGAATGTGATCTTGCTCATTCACCGGAACCACGAGTTTTGGCGTTGACGCGAGGGGAGTCGTTTGGCTCATCCGCCGTCACCCATGGTTGATGAGCCCTCCGAAGCGGTGGGTCGAAGATCTTCGAGCGCGGTGAGAATCCCCTCCGCTCCTGGATTGACACCCACGGGCGAGACGTGACTCCACCGGATTTCTCCCTCGTCGTCGATCACGAACAGGGCACGCTCAGCTGTACCGTCTTCATCCCGATAGACACCGTAGGCGTTAGCGACATCGCCTTTCGGTTCAAAATCTGCGAGCAATGGGAATTCGAGATTTCGAGCGTCTGAGAACGCAGCATGACACCAGACGCTATCGACCGAGAGCCCGAGTAACTGCGCATCGTATCGTTTGAATTCCGATAGAATCTCGTTGTACAGTGCCATCTGATCGCTACAGACCGGGCTCCAGTCTGCGGGATAGAACGCAAGAATCACGGGCTGACCGCGAAGTTCACTCAATGAAAGCCGTTGGTCAGGTGTGGCATAGAGCGTAAATTCAGGCGCTTGTTGTCCGGAATCGAGTACTTCCGTCGGATACGCCTGAGTACCATACTCGAACTCGTAATCTTTTGCACTCATGTCTCATCCCCCTTGTCAACGAGATCGATATCCGCCTCCCGTAACTGGCAAGTCAGTCGGTCAAGCACTCAATTCACCCCGATTGGTCTGACGCGTTCGGTACTCCGTGTGCTCATTGCTCGTCATGGGGCATGCTCCCCATGTACTATTCTCCGTGCGAATAGTTAGCACTACAGGTTGCTCTGACTACCCAGTCATCTGCCGATGTGATCTATCGGTGACGAGGTCACTTTGTGGTCTCCAAGGCGTTAGTGACGAGTTTTTCGACGCCTCTCCGAATGCGTTTCGAGCATGCCTGCGAGCTGACACCAAGTTCATTCCCGATGTCATCAAGCGTGACGTCGCTCGGTGATTTGAAGTACCCATGATCGGCAGCTACTGCGAGAGCCTTACGCTGTTTTGAAGTTAATCCAAAATCCCCGCCATCCTCGTCCGTGTCAGATAGCGGAACCACGCGTTTGACTTGAATGCCGATTTCGTTGTCCGTACAGAAGTCAAAGAAGTTTTTCAGCTCGTTTCTGTTGCTGAAGAGCGTCTGGAGCTTCCACGTAGTATCCCCACTCGCTTGGAGCAAAATCCCATCTGATTCGAGAATACCGGTGAATATGTTTGTCTCTTCACTCGACTGAATTCGATAGAGGACGTGGTCCCCGATCTGATCGATCCGTTTGAGGCTCTTGATACACTGGTACCCTCGGAGTGTCTCCTCGAATCGAGCTGAATCGTCGTCTTCAGCCCAAAAATATGGAGTGGCACCCCTCTCTATCGGGACTACCTGTTTGAGTTCAACGTGCCTTGGGAAATTTCGAGAGAGAACTTCCCCGAAGTGAAACTCCTCCGAAGAAAGTGTGAACTCGGCCAAGACGCTCATAGTTCACCTTGGTTGCTGTAACGGTTATAGGTGCGTATTGCTTCCCCGAGAGGAAACGCCGTCCAGATCGTACATCCCGTGATGAGGGCCATGACAGGGAACAATCCCACTACTAGGTGGGTGTCGTAGATTCTCTGGCTGTTCGGTCACCACTTTGCCAGCGACGCAGTCGTATTGCGAGCGCGAGCAATAACACGCCAAAGACGATCGCGTATGCGGCAATCAACCAGACTACCGCGAGTGCGCCGGGGCCGGGCAAAAAGACGAGAAGCAATCCGAAGATCACGGACGCGACGCCGCTCAGCGCGAGCCACCACTCACTTTCGAGCTCCCGTCGGAGTTTGACCGCCGCGTACAGCTCGAAGGCCCCAGTCACAAGAGCCCACGCTGCGATGACATACAGCAGTGCTATTGCTGTAATGTTTGGCCACAGGAAAGCAACAATCCCCGCAATGACGCCGAGGATCCCCTCGAGAAGAAACGGCCACGCAGTATCGCGATTCTTGGAGGCCCGGTACGCACTCACAAAGGCGAACACACCGTCAACGATAGCGTACGCCCCGAACAGAATAACCAGTACGAACAATGTGATTCCCGGCCAGACGAACGCCAGTATGCCGAATACGATCACCAGGACTCCTCGGAGCGCAACTAGCCACCAGTTCTCGCCCGTGACAGTCAGTATGCTTTCTGTAGCGTGGCTCATACTACCTTCACCCGGACTGTGTTAACAACTCGCACACGGAAATAGAGGGAAGTTGCTGAGACAACCCGTTTATAACTAGTTTGAAGCCCCAGAGGTGAGCTGACAAAGAGGGCCAACTGATAGGACGATAAAAGGGAGCAATTGTGCCGAGAGATCAGGATCGTGGAATCCCGTCAAACCTCCCGACTCCGGAGGGGTCCCGGTGGTGGCAGACAGAGCACGTCTATAGTCTGCGCTCAGTTCCCGGAAGAGAAGACGCGTCATTGAACACATGGATCACCCCTTCTGAGGTCCGTACCTCATACCCCATCTCAGTTGTTACACACAGATCACACATAGGTGGTGAGGTTCACGATTCCCGTTCTCGGGTTCTATTCGGGGCTGAAGCACTCTTCGTCTTGTTTCTGGATGCTCCAAGACCCGGGGTGCTCACTGTGTTCTACGAGTTCTGGCACCAGTGTTACTTGGAAACACAGCCGGTGGCGTCGTTCTAGTCGCCTTCGCGAGCTACGCCCAGTCCGAGCAACGCCGGTATCCGAAGATTCGCTCCTTTCTACGCGCGAATTGCTGTTCAGTTTGAAAGGCGGCCATCCGTTCGATTCTCCACAGCCGGGGATCCACCTTCCAGATAGGGGTGGTGAATCCGAATCTGTGTCCGACCGACCAATCGATGAAAGTAACGGAAGCGCAGTCCTGTTGGGTATATCGCTAGTCGTTCGCGACACGGGAAGCAGGTCATCCTGTCCGAACGTGGAACCCATATTACCGTCGTCCGAGAATCGTATCGGCGGTTGCAGCGCCGATCATGCTAAAGATGGCGCTTATACTAATTGCTCTGAGGGTCACCGCGTTGGTCACAGCGAACGTCGACGGAGCGGCAAAGGCGAACGCGAGCAGTCCGACTGAAAGGTACGAAACCAGAATGAGCGAGAGAAATCGACGGGGGATAACGCCACCGAGTCCGATATCGCTCTCGATGCTAAGATTGTGCTGCGTATCCGCTTTGTACAGTAGTCCATATCCGGTGAGGAAGACGATCACCATCGTGAAAACAACGTGCGGAACCTCCATCCGCTCGGCGAGGCGCCACGTTTCCTCGGTTATCACGAGTGGTCCCGCCACGAAGAGACCACCGACGATTTGCTGTACGAGATCACTAAGTTTGAATCGCGGCGTTCTCGGCATACGAGTTCCATACAGCAGCAATTGGTAAGGTACTATCCTGATACCATCGTCTTCAATAATCGTTTAGCGAGCTTACTCCGCGTATCAATCGAGTGTAGATGGATTTGTAAATCAGCATCTGTGAGATATCAAAGAAACGAGACGATTTCAACAAATATCTGTGGAAGACAGAAATTCAGCTCAAATCATCAGACCGAATTAAACCATTTCAACAACAGGGCCCTCATAGTCTGTATCCACTTCGGTAGGGTTCGACAACAAGCAAACCATTATCTCATCACTAGTGTAGGCGAGTCGATGATCCGTTCGTACCCGGGTACCGTCATTACGTTGTTTAACGGTCTGACCGGTCCAGTAATCCGAAGATTCACTGCCCGGAATATCCGGGGAAATCTGCTCTTTGAGAGTGCTGGTTTCTGCCTCATCCCGATAGAGGATGGACCAATGCTTCCCAATCAGTTCATTAGGAGTGTATCCGAGAATGTCCGCATACCGTTTATTAACGTATACGAACTCCCCGTTAACATCGATTAGGCTAATGCCTTCGTCAACGATTTCGATAGCTTCGTAAACCCGCTGTATCTGCTGGTCAGTTCGGTATTTCTGAACCAAATTCCGGATTCGGTTTGCCAAGAGCTCATACTGTTCTCCGGCTGCTGATTTTTGGATGTAGTCAGACACGCCAGCACTGATGGCCTCGCTTGCGATCTCCTCTGACCCCCTCCCGGTGACGAGAATAAATGGCAGGTCATACCCCTGTGTACGGACTGTCTCCAATAAGTCGAGTCCGTCTATCTCGGGCATTTCGTAATCACTTAATATACAATCCACCTCGTTTTCGGCAAGATACTGAAGCCCTTCCTCGGCGGAGGTACGCACTGTAACCTGGAACGTGGGATCGATCCGGTTCAAATAGACCTCCATCAACGTGCAGAATTTTGATCGAAGAAGAGAAACGATCACGGCTTGTGAAATCCTTATCATCCCCCATTGACGTTTGAAATCCTTCTGAATTATCATTTTCTCCTATTGATACTATACTGACAGTATCAGGTGTAACTGTAACCATATAATCCCCCCAAGAGAAGGTCACATGACAGGTATTACCGTCGCAACTCTGGAATAGTTCATCTAATGCCTCCGGATCGAGGGCATCACCCAACGGCGCTAGATCGAGCTCGTCAACCAAGTCAGTCTCTTCGACGCCATAAACTCCAGCCATTGCTCCAATAACGGCATCGCTCGGCTTTCCATCAATTTCGTGTTGCATCGTCTATCTATTCGACCAGGTCTGCAATCAGCGCTACTCTCTCTATTGAGATAGTTTTTTAAGTGGCGGACGGTTAGATTCGAAACTCACCGGCTTCGTATGCTGCTTCTATGAGTTTCGCTGTCCCTCGGCGGAGCCTCTGCGAGAGAGTTGCCACTGATTCCGAGAAGGACCGCCAGTTCAGCTTGTTCGATATCTCGAGGTATTTCGAAGTATCCCTCGTCAAAGGCCGTGATGAGCGCATCCGATTGTTCGGCTGTAAGTAGTTCTTCATTCTCAATTGCTGTTGGATTAGTTATGGATCGGAGCGTGAGCGGAATATCATTTTTCCGAATTCCGTTTCTGAATATGGCTAAATCCCCATGATTTTTGAACTGAAGCTGAAATTCCCACTTTTCTGCCGATCCCCTCGCCGCGAGAATTCTAGCATCAGCATCAAGGAGTGCTTGGAGAAGCCCGTTGATGCTGGAGTTCCATCGGAGTTCGCACAAGATCCGACCGTCGATGTCAATCAGCGTCTCAACCTTTTCGACGGCCGATGCCTCGTCAAGTATTCTCGTGATAGCATCGGAATCAGCACCGCTTATCCGGAGCTGGGGAATAATCTCGTCTTCTCGCAAAGGGACTAATCGCTCAAGTTCAATCACAATATCTGGCTCAGCGGTGAACAGTTGCCCCAGCGTAAACGACTCGGCCGGCACAGAGATCTCGGTGATTGTAATCATAGCCAGCTATTGTCCCGGTGTGGGGGTGCGTGTTTGGCCCTTCATCATGGTGACTTCTTCGGCAGAGACGTAGGCCCCCAACCATCATTATTTTTACTGAGCGACGAGTTCAGACGGTTTGAGTCATCAGCGAAGACATTCAAACGGCTAAGCACGGGATAGAGTAGCACCTAACCGTCGACCAGTTAGGACTTCTCAGTACAATCGGTGGTTTCTCCTCTTGCATAGCCTCATTCGAGGCTACCTCGGCATATTCGGAGAAGGTACTTGGCCGAAGAGACGGAACAGGATTGGTCTCCGCAACGAACCGTGTGGGTACACCCAAGCGAAGACTGGAATAATTCGACACGACCGATATCCCACCGGAGAGTGCATTTAGTGGGACCCCGCCCAACGTACAGGAGTCATGGTACCCACACAACCCATTATCTCATTGCTGGTTATTTTTGCACTGTCACTACTGATCGTCCGGATTGGATCGATCGCACTTCGAATGACGGGGCTCTCTCCGGACGTCGCCTCGTTTCAGTCGACGTCGGCGTTCTCCGGCGCTGGATATACAACAGAAGAGGCAGAACAGACAGTGGCGACATCAGAACGGCGAAAGATCATCAAGGCGCTCATCCGACTGGGAAGCGTGGGGTTAGTGAGTGTCATCGCGTCCCTCGTCCTCTCGTTCACCGATTCTCAGGGAGGAAACGGTCTCAACCTCGTCTATATCCTTACCGGGGTCGTTCTACTTGTTCTTGCCGCGCGCAGTGAGTGGTTGAATCGACTGCTAACCCCGCTCATCGAATGGTCGCTCGAACGGACAACGGACCTCGAACTTCGAGATTATACAGAAATGCTCGGCCTTCAACGAGAGTATCGCGTTGCGGAAATCGACGTGGAGGAGGACGACTGGCTCGCAAACACAACGCCAGACGAGTGCGACCTTTCTGATGAAGGGATCCTCCTACTCGGAATCCAGCGGAATGGTTCCTACGTGGGGGCGCCCGGTTCAGACACGGAAATCAAGCCCGGTGACAGCGTATTGCTCTATGGAAAGGAAGACCGGCTACAGGAACTCTCGGAGCGTAATGCAAGCGACGTGCAATCGCATAAAGATGCTGTTGAAGAACACGAAGAGGAACTCGAAACGGAAGACCGGCTCATCAAGTGAGGACATGGAAACCCTCCGCGAGTACATCCACGACCTCCCCGAGGGCGCTCGGCAGATCCAACCAGGAGACGACGAGTAGCGGGCGAGTGCTGTTTTTCGTCGCCTCAGGAGATGTGGAGGCGACCAGGAGTGAGCGACACAGGAGAACACGACCCAAATTCGAGCGAGCTGTCCCCAGAACAGCGTCTCGACCCACCGAATACGCGACTCATCAACGCAGGTATCGCCACGATCAACGACATGGAGACGTTGCGAGCGTGCGTTGCCTACGAGAACGACCACCAGCAACGCGTCCAGATTCTTCGCCGGCTCGATGACCGAGCCAGCGAGCTTCGGTCAGACGATACCTGAATGGACGCTCACGGGCTGTTTGTCGACGCCATCAGTGGTGGAGGCTTCGAACTAGATGAGCGACCGCCCCGAGATTGAGATTCAGCGACAGACTGCGTTCGGTAAGAACGGCCAGCTCGAACTGGCCGAGACGAGCGTCGAGACCTCGCTCGAGGACTTCGGTGCAGACGTCGATCATCGCGACCGAGACTCGCGGCTCGATCGCCCCGAGGCTAGTGAGTTCGGCGTCGACGACCGGCCAGAAGTAGCGCAGTCCTCAACAGGAGACCAGTCGACGCTCTTCGCGGATACTGACGCCGACCAACAGACGCTCACAGGTGACGAGGCAGCGATGCAGTGTCTGTTCGGTGATTAACCAACACGCAGTCCCATTTTCTACTTATGTTGGTTAATCTTAGCGAGGTCTATCGTGCCCCGGAGAGCCCTGCGGGGCGACGGAGTCCCGCAGGAGACTCCTCATGGCCATTCACGACAGCGCAGGCCCAGTTAGCAACAGTTCTACTGAGACACACACTGATGCCCGACAGGCGGCGTACGTGGCGTTCCTCCATCGGGTTCCGTTTACGATCGATGCGCTGACCCTCGGCTTCCTCCCTGGGTTTCGCGAGGACTGCACGTATCAGCAGTCGCAATTCGATACCCTCGAGTGTCCAGTGGGGATGCTCGACAACGATTTTCGGAATCCCGATCTTGATCGGTACGTCGATCGGGCGCTCGAGTACGAGCCCGACGTGGGTGTCATCGGTGACGCCTACGACGCTACAGAAGCACAGATGTACGTCGACACGATTCGAGAGCTCCAGGAGAGCCTGCCAGAGACGGAGTTCATCATCGTCCCGAAATGCCGGACCGCCATCGAGGCGATTCCTAATGATATCGTACTTGGCTACTCGCGAGGCTACGCGGACACACTTGCCCATGAGTTCTCCGACCCCGTCGACTGGCGGGGCCGTCGCGTCCACATCCTTGGTGGCAGTCCACCCAAGCAACTCGAGGTCGTGGAGCAGCTCACCCAACCAACGCTGACGGGGGACCCGCCGGCCGACATCGTCGGCCTCGACTGGAATGGTCTGCATCGCGGGGCGCAGTTCGGCGAGTTCTGGACGGCCGACGGCTGGGACGACAGTGGTCGCGACGCCGACCACGTCACGGTCCGGAAGACGGTCCGGCATAGTCTCAGCCGGCTCAAGGGGTTCTGGCAGGACCACGGCGTCTGGCCCGATTCGACACCCCAGGCGGACGAGACCGAACTCACCTATTCCGGGCCCACGCCGGGCGATATCGAGAGCGCGGCGTGTACCGAGTGCTGCGCGAACGTATGGACAGTCAAGCGGGGTCCGTATGTTGCCGAGTATGATACGGGCGAAGTCTGTGGGTACTGCTGCTATGAGTGCTACTTCTCGCACCGGCATCGGAACAACCTTGAGGAGATTGCCGGTGATCGGAGCGTCTACATCCCGCCTGCGTGACGCAGCGTCCTGTTTTTCGCGCCCTCCGGAGAGGACGAGGGCGTGCTAGATCAGGCCCTCCGAGATGGTGATTTCCGTGAGTCAGCAACAAACTGCAGACGACGTTTCAATCGATGAGATTCCAATCGATATCTCGAACACCCCATCCGGGGAGATCGAACCGACCGACGTGCCCACAGAAATCGAGTCGATCACCCGTGGTCTAGCGAGCGAACAGCCACCGACGAACCCACTGGTCGTCCTCAAAGCGGCTCGCTGGTGGTACATCCACGGCAAAGGCGGATCCGATCCCGCGTTCCGATGGGCCATCGAGTGGGCACAGCACCTTGCGACAGACACGCCGAGCGACGTAGAGATGTTCGACGAGTATCTCGAGTACCTCGTTACAGTCGGGTTCGCGGACGAACCACACGAACTCCGGTAACTCTCACGGGGAGTTGTTTTTTGCGCCCCGAAGGGGTGCGGCGCGTTCTGAATCGGCGCAGTTGCGGTACTTCGAGTCCTGAAAATCATGGCTACGAGTAGTGATTCGTCGGTCTCGTTCGAGGAGACCGACACTCGACACGACGAGATGCACAGTACCATCGAAGCGTGGATCGACGACCTCGTCGACCACGTCGACGATGCACAAGCAAGTGAGGAGTTCCAGGAATGGTTAGACGTCCAGAGTCGGTTCCACGACTATTCGCACCGAAACACGCTCCTCATCAAGCTCCAGTGTCCCGAGGCAACGACAGTCGCAGGCTACAACACCTGGCGGAACGAGTTCGACCGGCACGTCCAGGAGGGCGAACAGGCGATCTGGATCTGGGCCCCGATCATTACGAAGCAGTGCCCGGAATGCGAGAACTCGCCCAGCTACCACGAGGACAGCGACTGTGCGTACGACGAGACGCCGCCCGACGAGTGGTCGAAGGGACTCGTGGGGTTCAAACCGACCGCTGTCTTCGATATCTCCCAGACAGAGGGAGAGCCACTCCCCGAGCTAGAAACGGAGGCGACTGGTACCACTGCTGATCTGGTGCCCGCACTCACAGAGGCTGCGGATGCACTCGGCGTGACCGTTCGGATCGTCGATGCCGACAAGTGGGCGCACGGCGAGGCGAAGGGCATCTGTAAGTACCGGAGTCTCCACGACCTTCGACCAGTGGTCGAGGCGAAAGCCCGGACGAACCAGGCCGACCTGGCGGTCACGTTGCTTCACGAGTATGCCCATGCGCTGCTCCATTTCGACGGCGACGGTGAGATCGAGCGAGCGAAGCGTGAGGTCGAAGCCGAGGCCGTTGCGTACATCGTCGGGCGGTACTGGGGCCTCGACACGAGCGGGTCGGCGTTCTATCTGGCGGCGTGGGAATCGGACGACGCCGAGGTCGTTCACGAGCGCCTTGGCCGTATCAGCCGAACGGCAGCAGAGCTCATCGAGGTCCTTGGCGAGTGACCTGGCGCTAACTCCCGGCTGACGTCTTCTCTAACGCGCTTGATCGCTCGCTCTCGTGCGGTCGGTTTGTCAGCCCCTGAAGGGTGCAGGGCGCGATCGCGAGGAACGTGCGCTGTAGGTGATCACGGAATGGCGACCCATCTCCTAACCCAGCTCGAGCCGACGACACGGACGATCAAACGCGCGCAGTACGAAGCGTTCGAATTCCAACTTCGACCCACCGGTGTCCTCGTGCGCAACGGGAGTCACGCCACGCCTGAGGAGCACGAGTATCTCGTGCGGATGCACGACGGCGTCCCGGTGAGATGCACCTGTCCAGCCGATCGGACGTATTCGGGCGCCTGTAAGCACCGCATTGCAGTTGCGATTCGACAGCCAGTCTTGCAGGCGGCGAGCGAGCGAGAGCTCAAAGCCGACGGTGGGACGACGCTCGATCCAGGGAGCGACGACGAGCACGACGAGACTACGGACAACGAGGAGTGTGAGTGTTCGGGGCTTGACGATGCGTTTCCGTGCTGGGAATGCTACCAGACGGGAAAGCGGTCACTCCCTGAATAGCGAGTCGTAGTATTCGTACTGAGTAGACGCAGAAGACAGCGAGCACCGCATCACGCCGAGGAGTTTTTCAGCCCCTGACGGGGTGAGGGGCGCTCAGCCGTGCTGCGTCCCTCGACAAATCGGTGAAGACCAATGGCGACGAGAGACATCTACGACACCGGGTTCGACGAGGACGTACAGTGTAACACGACGACTGGCTGTCCGGAATGCAGTGGTCGGGTACAGACGACGGCGATCGAGACCGTCTGTGAGGACTGTGGGCTGGTGATCGACGACCAGCAGATCGATCACGGACCAGAATGGCGGTCCTTCGCGGACGACGAGACGAACCGCGAACGGACGGGTGCGCCACTCACGCCAGCACGCCACGACCGCGGGCTCTCGACGACGATCGGGCGGAAACGCGACGGTCGTGGCCAGACGTTGAGTGGGGCCAAACAACGTCAACTCGGCCGGCTTCGCCGTGAGCAGACGTGGGCGCGCTGGCAGTCAACCGCCGATCAGAATCTCGCCCACGGCCTGGGCGAGGTGCGACGGATCGCGAGCGCACTTGACCTCGGGACCTCGATCCGTGATCAGGCGTGCACGCTCTTTCGGAGTGCTCAGAACGAGGACCTCCTCCGGGGGCGGTCGATTGAAGCGATCGCCGCGGCGAGCGTCTACGGCGCGTGTCGGTGTAACGGCCTTTCCCGAACGCTCGAGGAGATCGAAACTGTTGCTCGCTGTGAGCGGTCAGGGCTGACGACGGCCTACAATACCCTGAACGCAGAACTTGGCCTACCTACCCAACCAGTGAACCCTGAGGCATTCATTCCGCAGCTCGCCTCAGACCTCGACCTTCCCGATCGAATTCATCGACGAGCACGCAAATTCGCCGCGGTGGCAGCTGAGGCAGGGATCTCGAATGGATGTCATCCGGCAGGCGTCGCGGCCGCTTGTCTCTACACCGCTGCCAGGGAATGCGAGTGGAGTGTGACGCAGACACGCGTCGCGGAGGCGACAGACATCTCGACAGTAACCCTTCGTACTCATCACGAAGCCATCACCGACGCGCTCGTGCCGGAAACGGGCACAACGTGACACAACAATGCGCTAGTCGGTCCAGGCTCCCTCATCTCGATGTATTGTACTCGTGAAGTATACATGGTCGATTTGGAGAAATCTCATTTCACGTCGAACACTCCACCGACGATACCCCAGTGTTATCCGAACCCGCCAGCGAAACCGACGAGGGGACCTCCGGCAGCTGTGAACTACCCTACCCTCATCGAAGGTACTTCGCGTCGGGATAGGACGGGGTTGTTAACTCATTTCCAAATATTGGGGCCATATTCACCACGAAATTCGTACTCGCTCGGGTAGATCACGTTCTCTGATTGCCAGAGATCGTGGATTCGGTCCTCGACGAACCGAAGCGCGGTTTCGACCGCTCGATTCGGATCGTCGGGGAGGTCGATGTCTGTCGCCGTCGCGGTCGTGACGGTCGGTGGCGGATGGAAATGTTCCCGAGCGTTGTGATCGTTGTCGTGGCGGTCCCACCGACATTCCCACCGAGTCCCGTCCCAGTCTTCGATGTAGATGATGTTGCAGTCGTCGTTCAATCGGAGTCGCAGTTCGAGCCATGCGGCCGAAACCTGAGTCGGATAGAGGACATCGACGAACGTGGCAACGATTCGATCGGGTTTCTCCGATGGAAACTTGTCGACACGGTCGATGAAGTCGTGGCCGCCGAGTCGCGTCCCGATGAGCCGCATCAACTCCTCGTTGAGATCGGCAACTGGAGCCATCGGTGTCGGCTATGCCACCGATGGCTCTCCGCCCTCGCCGTAATCACGCTGCAGCATGAGCCGCGCCCGTCGCAGCTCTCGGAGTCGACGTCGGACCGTCCGCCACTCGCTGAGTCGGTCGTACGCCGCGTCGAGTTCGTCGAACCCGACCGTCGTCAGTACGTCCACCTCGGCCGGCGTCTCAGCGTCGAACTGGGTAGCGAGTTCGGCTTCGCGGGCTTCGTACTCCTCGATCAGGCGGTCGAGCTCGTCCGCATCGTGGTCGCGGGTGAGGTGATACACGCGCCGAAAATCGAAGTAGGCCTCGTTTCGCCGGTACATGGCCGGATCGTCGGCCACCCGCTCGAGGACGCCCAGCTCGGCGAGCCACTCGAGGTTGGTCCGGGCGCCACCCTTCGAGCACTCGGCGCGGTCGGCGACGGCTGCGACGCGTGTCGGCTTGGTCAGCGTCGTCGCGACCTCGTAGACCCGTTCCTTGGTCGACCGCTCGTCGAGTTCAGCCGCCCACGCGTCACCCAGGTCCAGATCGGGGAGCGTACCGGTCTTTCCAGGGTCGTTCGTGTCGGTCATGTTGGCTCGCCGTAGGCTCTACTGAGCATAATATCTTACGGGTCCACAAATATATACTCGGCAGCTGCATGGTCAGCGTCTGTATTTGGAGACCATCAGGGGGATAACGAACGTTCTCGGCCGCTCGGCATTCCGCGACCCCCGCTGTATACTTCGTTTTACTCCTCCAGCTGTGTCTACTGACCGAGAAGCAGCTCGCAACCTACAGCACCATGTCGATTGATCGCGTCCGGATCGTGCGTCATGAGCTTGTCGCGACCGCCGAGCGAGCAGAGCAAGAGTGGGGCGAAAAGCATTTGGAACGCAATACCGAGAATCGGTGGAATCGGTATGAACGGAACCGAAAATGGGTGCGTGTCGTATATCTACTAGTCGCTGTGGCTGTGTTGTACCACGGAACCTATGCTCAAGTCGGGTCATAATTCACATTGAGAAGAAACTTTGTGATACCTGATGGTATCTATCCATCCATACCACTCTAATTAATACATACTAAAAATATATGGAATTATCTTGCCGGCTATCTGGCGGTGAGGTGTGGAAGACCACTCAGCCCACCCACTCGACAGCACGCGACGCGAATTCCTTCGAAAGGCAGTCACGACCGCGACAGTCGCCGGTATCGGTGCATCGAGCACCGGAGTCGGTACCGCCGCGGAGAACGACGACCGGGGTCCACTCACCGGCGATCCGTTCACTCTCGGCGTCGCTTCTGGTGATCCACTTCCGGATTCCGTCGTCCTCTGGACTCGCCTCGCACCCGAACCGCTCTCCGAAGCCGGAGGTATGCCCGACCGCCAGGTGCCGGTGCAGTGGGAGATCGCGACCGACGAGGCCATGGACGATACCGTGGGGAGGGGTACCGCGAAGGCGCGTCCTGAATACGCCCACTCCGTCCATATCGACGTCAAGGGGTTGGAGGCCGACACGGAGTACTACTATCAGTTCCGCGTCGGCCCTGACCGAAGCCCGGTCGGGAGAACCAAAACGGCTCCCGCGGAGGGAGCCGACGTTGATGAACTCAGGTTCGCCTTCACCTCCTGTCAGCACTACCCGTCGGGGTATTACACTGCCTACGACCACCTCGCCGACGAAGACCTCGATCTGGTGGTTCAACTGGGAGACTATATCTACGAAGGCGGCGGACAGGGGTCGCTCGATCGTGGCCACGAACCGCCCCGTGAGATCAAGAGTCTGTCTGACTACCGAATCCGCGAGGCGCAGTACAAGACCGATTCGAACCTCCAGGACGCCCACGCTGCGTTCCCGTGGCTCGTGACGTGGGACGACCACGAAGTCGAAAACAACTACGCCGACGCAACCTCCGAAAACAACGATCCGACCCAGGAGTTCCTCGAACGCCGGGCGGACGCCTACCAGGCGTATTTCGAACACCAGCCGTTACGCCCCTCGCGGATGCCCGACGGCCCGAACCTGCCGCTCTATCGGCGCTTCACGTTCGGTGATCTGGCCGAGTTCAACGTCCTCGACACTCGGCAGTACCGCGACGATCAGGTGTATTCCTCCGAGGAGGCTGCCGATCCGGGACGAACCATTCTCGGTGATGAACAGGAGGAGTGGCTGGTTGAGGGGCTGAACGACTCCACGTCCCGATGGAACGTCCTCGCCCAGCAGGTTCCGTTCGCCGCGACCGACGAGAACCCGAACCCGGACGTGCAGAACTTCGGTGGCGGTGATAAGTGGGACGGGTACCGGGCCGACCGGGAGCGACTGCTCGATGTCATGGCGGCTGACGCCGACCTGAACCCGGTCGTCATCACCGGCGACGTCCACCGCAACTACGCGTACAACCTCAAAGCCGACTTTTCGGACCCTGACTCCGAAACGGTCGGCACCGAGTACATCTGCACCTCGCTCTCCTCGTTCGGCGATGGATCCGGGATCACCCAATATGGGCCGTCGCTCGGTGAACCCTGGCAGCGCTTCTTCAACGACGAGCGAGGCTACGTCCGCTGTACGATCACGCCGGAGCAGTGGCAGACCGCCTATCGGACCGTCTCGACCGTCGAGAAGCCCGAGGCCACTGTACGCACGACCGCCTCGTTCACGACTGATGCTGGAGCTCCGGGTGCGAAGCTGGCCTCCGACCGTCCTGCCCAACCCCAGCAGTCGGCCGTCGAGATCACGGAGATCAGACCCGACCAAGACGGGGACCTCAACAACGAATACGCCACGGTCAAAAATACAGGCGACACCGCGATCGACTTCACGGGGTTCATCCTCAGCTTCGAAGCCGGGAGCCAGAACTACACGTTCGGTGACTTCACTCTCGACGCAGGCCAGACGGTTACCGTCCGAAACGGGAGTGGCGAGGACACTGCCACCACGCTCTATGCCGACTTCGGTGGCCCGGTGCTGAACAACAGCAACCCAGACACAGTACTCGTCGCCAACGACGACGGGATTGTCCTCGCGGAAGCGTCGTACGCACCAGTCTAAAGCCAATCGCGGGCGAAACGCCTCCCCTTTCTTTCGAAAACGAGCGACTCTCACTCATGGAGTGGCTGTTCGACTGGGGCCGCGTCTGTGTCACACCATCAGCGCCAAGACCTGACGGAGAGGATATTGCTTCATGTCCTCCGAGAAATTGCACGAAAATGGAGATAGTTGGCCTGAGTGTGACGCCGACCACGTGCTGGTGATGCTCCTCGGAACGTATCATATGGACCATCCGGGGCTCGACGAAGTGAACATCGATGCAGACGACGTCCTCTCACCGGGACGATAGACCGAACTGCGAGAGTCGGTCGAGCGTCCCGGACGCTGGGAACCGGACCGCGTGACCTTCGACGAACCGGGCTACTCGACGTTTCGAACGGTACCGAGTAGGTGACTATTCACGTCCGCCAATGCCATCCCGGCAGTCGGGACAGAGTTCGCACAGTTCGCTGTCAACCGTCACCCGACGGACGTCGCGCTTGATCCCGCCGCAGCAGTCACACGCAGCGATCATTGCCCATCGTCCTCCCGCTTCGCGTTTGGACAGCCCTCTGCGTGGAGGAGTGCGTCGCGCCCACCAAGCGCTATCAGCAGCTCACGACCACACCCTTCGCAGCGGACGTAGCGCTCACCGCCCTGCGCAAGCGGTTCAACGGACGTGGTGAACGACGACCTGTCAAGGCCCTCGTCGTCATCGCCGGTGACGACGAGTTTGCCACCGTCCGTCGCAATCGTGGGCATAGTCGTCTCCGTCTCTGTCTCACCCTCGACGGCCGCGCCAGCGGCCGTCTCGTCCTCGCCCTTGTCCTCGTGCTCCGCAAGCGCCTCAACGAGCAGTGGATCCATTGCAGTGCGATTCGCCCAGGTTGGGACGTCGCGTGCACCCGTCTCGAAGGCGACGCGACGGACGTGCTTACACCCACCGGCGGGCTGGCGGTACTCATAATCGGGACACGTACACGCACCGGTCCGCGCATCCACCGTGTACTCATCGCCGCCTTCGCCGTACACCAAATACAGGTCAGGCGCCTCTGCGACGATCAGCAGATACTCGGTGAGTGCGCGAACGTCGCGCTGAGTGAGGTCGGTACAGTCTTCTGTTGTGATCTCGTGTGTCGGCATGGCTGTTGGTCTGTAAGACAGCCAGCCCGCGTGTTCCAGCACGCGGGCGTTTCCTACCTCGCATCGAGTGAAACGCCCCGAGGGGCCGGGCTGTCTCTACCTTTGCATCTGAGTGCTATGGCAATAAAGCTTCCCATTGCGTCCGAGTGCAAAGGCATATGGAAGATGTCGAATAACACTAATGCAGATGGCCGCAATGGACGACGTAATGGTGAAAGAGCGTGATGAGGAGTCCGGCCGGTACACAGAGACCTATCCGCTGAGTGCGTTTCGGGAGGCAGTAGCGGCGCTCGACGGCGCGGCGACGACCCAAGAAGTCGCTGACGAAGTGGGGTGTGCGTATCGGACGGCGCACGCGAAGCTTACTGAGGCCGACGAGTCAGGGCTCGTCGCGTCGCGCCGGGTGGGTCGGGCGCTCCTTTGGTACCTCCCGGACGAGTGAGATGAGTGCTCCTTCACGTCCGACGGGCTACGACGTCGCGTATCACGTCTCTCCTGGTCGGCCAGACTGTCACATCACCGTCGGGTTCGATCGCGACCAGGGTCACATCCCACGGTTTCTCGTGACGCTCCATTACCAGGCGGTGACGGACCCGGTGCGGTGGGAGGCAATCGCTCGGATGGACCACAACGAAACGTCGATTCAGGGCCACGACGTCTATCGCGAGGGGTTGCACGTCGATATTGCCCGACGCTCGAAGCGGCCGGTACACCTCCAGGTCCGGTACGCACCGCTGCCGTCGAACCCGGGGATCGTGGTTCGCGGGTGCGACCAGTACCTCCGACGCGAAGCTGACTATTTCAGTGACGTCTACGAGGAGCGTCGCCCGCCCGGCAGACCGCCCCGATGGTCTCCCGACGGGGGCGATTCTGCACGCACATTTATCACTGCGGATCCGCTACAAGGACGTATGAGCCGCAAAGCTCCCGCCGAGAACGAGGTTCTCACGCCCGAGGAGCTGAGCGAGGTCCTCGCCGAGGCGACCGGGACCACCGCCGAGGAGATCGAACGCGGGGCCGCCGAGCTTGAGATCGCCCCGCCGGAAGAGGGGACGGTCGTCGGCTACGGGGAGTGTGTCGGGGGGCTTGATCCCCTGAGCGACCCCGTCGAGTGATCCACCGTCTTCTCGTTTGACGGTAAGGCCTTTCTCGACCGTCCGCCTAGAGCCGTCGGCAATCGAATTTTGCGTAGCGACAGGCTTACGCGCGCGCGTAGCCGGACGGTTACGTCGAACCCTTCGAGCAACCAGGAGCGCCGCTCGTCGCCGGTCAGGGGACGCCTTAGCCCGTCTGCACCCCCGTCTCAGGCGTCTCCATACGCAAAACCCGCCGTATAGAGGAACAAACACAAAGTAACACCGCCGTCTATCGGTTTCTAACGGAGACTCTCAATAGGCACCTATGCCCGCCCAGTCGACTGCATCCGCCCCGACCGACGACAGCCCGACAGACGCCCCTGACGGCGCCGGAGACGGTCCGAAGACCGACGGCAAGGAATACTTCGCCGCGGTGTCGAGCACCGACCGAGAACGGCCCTTGTCGCTGTCTCGTACGAAGCGAGGACGCTCGCTGTTTCATGCACGACGGCCGGGGAACGGCGCCGGGGCATGGCGCGCCGTGTGGGAATCAGAACGCCGTCGGGAACAGCGGCTGCGACGCCCCACCGCTCAATACGAACGCTATAGATCACGATCATCGAAAAACCCCTCGACGGTGAGATTCAACGGACCTCGATGGATTGGTCGGACGTGAGCAGCTCAATGCCGAACGTGAACAATTCGACAGCAAACCGAACAAACTCTTAATCATTTTTCTTGCCGGCCGTGTTGGTTAAATCAGGGGGACCGGTCCGTCAGGTTCGTTGTTGATGCGCCTCGGCGTGTTCCGCTACGTAGGAACGATTTTCCTGCTACCGGACGTCCCGATTTGTATGAATGACCTTCGGCGCCGGACGACGCCAATCGCCGATCGGGAGCTGAGCAACGCCGTCTATCGTCTCACGCCGGCCGGGACGCAAGAGGTCGCGGACCTCGTCGGCATCTCTCGGCAGGGGGTGACGTACCGTCTCCGCCAGCTCGAAGAGCAGGAGCTAATCTGGAGTAAAAAGGTCGGGCCGACGCGGGTCTGGATCCATCCGCAGGTGATGAAACGGCCGTAGCTCTGCCCGCCCCCTCCTGGCAGGAAGCAGTTCCTGGTTGCGCCGTCGATGTTTTCGTAACAGGCTTACGCGCGCTCGCCCGCGAGGCGGATTCATCTGCCGTCGGGCGTTTCCCTTCGCCGGTGTTTTGTGACCTGGTTTGCGGCGCCGCAAATCGGGCCGCGTCAGCCCTGCGGCGACGTCGACCGACCCATGACACGCCGGGAGCCACGACTGACCCATGACACTGGTTGAGGGGGCGCTGCGGGCGACTCCCGTCTCACGGGCATATAGCGAGCGTGCAACAACTGTTAAACGAGACAGGCCAGGCGGGAAGGAGAAGCGACGACGGAACGGGGGTCGTCGTTACTGCCAGCGGAACTCCCAAGCCTTTCGCCGGAAGTCGAATCGGCGGGTCCAGAGCCACAGAGAGACGGTCCAGAGGAGGAACAGGCCGGCCATGAGGTCACTGACACCCGAACCGCAAGACGGCGACGTATCGGCTGTCGTCACACGGGCGCGCGTGAGCGATCACACAGCCGGCGAGCGACTCCGCCGCGCCGAAACTGGCGAGACTGGCGAGGCGATCGAGTAGGACGTCCGTTTCATCCTGAACTTCGAAGAGTTCGACGACGTCGGCCGCCTCATGCGGACGTCGAATCTCGAACTCGTCAAGTCCATCGCCTCGAAGCACCCAGAGAGCATCAGCGAGGCGGCAGCGGCCGTCGACCGCGAGTACCGTGAGGTACATCAGAATCTGGCCGAACTTGAATCGTTAGGCGTTATCGAATTCGAAACGAGCGGCCAGCAGAAGCAACCGATCCTCCGGAGAAGGGTTGAAGCTATCGAGGTCTCGATACAATTCCCCAGCTGACTGCTTCCGTGCGCGACTGCCCGGTCGGTCAGTGTTGGTCCGCCAGTCAGGCCGGCTTCTCGGAGACCTCTCCGCCGTGCTGGTCGGCGTAGCGGCGCGCGTACTCGGTCGGTGGGGCCACCAAGTATTCATATTTTAACGTGGATGTGTGACTGATGTCCACCCGATTCCCCCTCTACCGGAGTACGGTCGTGATTACCGTCGCAGCCGTTGTCCTCGTGAGCAGCGCGGCTGTCGTAGCAACACCGCAAAACAACTCAACGGATGTTGGCGGGGTCAACGAGAGTGACGACCTCCACGAACGTAATGAGAGTAACGGGACTGATAGCGATAACGACGGACTGTCCGATCATGAGGAGCGTGTGCACGGAACCGACCCGACCGATCCCGATACCGACAGTGACGGTGTTTCAGACGGCGAGGAAGTCGAACGAGGAACGAATCCCATGAGCCGTGACACCGACGCCGACGGCGTCGAGGACCTGAACGACGAGGCACCGACGAACCCGAAGGTGCCGAATGAATCTCCTAAGTCAAACGCGACGGCGGGACCAGCATCGGGAGATTCCGGTACTCTCACCGCCATCGCTGACGCACCGCGTGAATATGTAATTGTGGGTGGGATACTCGTGGCAGCCCTTATCGGGCTTGTATTATCCCGACAAGGTAGCGGGCAGTAATTCCCGCATTTACTTACCGACGACTAGTGCTGCTTCAATCGTGAATCGCTAGATTGGGGTCTACCGTGTCTGCTGTTTGAATCTAGCAGTTGACGGCTGAAGGCCTACTAGTGCTGCTTCAGTCGTGAATCGCTAGTTTCCAGTCCTCCGTGTCTACCGTTTGAATCTAGCAGTTAACGGCTGAAGGCCCACTAGTGCGTCGCCAAGTCTCGACCGACTAGCCGAGACGAATTCACGTCCGTTGGTTTTCGCCCATCAGTCGACGCTTGGGAAGGCATTAGTAGTCCGCACGCCAGTAGAGTCCCTGATCTTTACTCTCACAATAGAGATATTCTAGTGATCCTGAGGCGTAGAATTCATCGGTTCCTGTTCGAACGTATCCTGTAGCGACACTTCCGCTAACAGAATCGTCACTTTCGAGTGAATCGTTCCGAGGACTGATGATATCAGTCTGGTGCCAGTTATAATAGGCGTCTCTATTTCCCCCTGAGGTATATATCGACACTTGGTACGTTCCGAGGTCGTGTTGTTGGTTAACATAATACGTGTGATTGCCATCCCCATCGACATAGACCAACTCAACAGCTCCCGTGTACGCATAGATATCTTCCCCACCCCATAGAGACCCTGATATCCAGCGCCCATTATCATGGTCATTTGTTTCTGTTCCACTGTACTTCCAGATATCGCCAGTTACCCATATCTCGTAGTTGAACTGTGTTGATCCATCACTAGAGGTAACTTTAACATAGTTCGGTTCGTGGTCTGCTCGGGCGACACCTCCAATCGTACCAAGTGTACCAGCACTTGTTGCTACACCTGCAAGGGCTACTCCGGACCTCTTTAAGAGAGATCGACGACTTATATCTGAATATGCCGATGGTTTATCTGTTTCCATTTCATATCCGTATATATTATTGTCTGTTAAGTACTTTCTCCATCCACTGTAAGTGTATTAGACAGGTGACAAATTATTATTATACTATCCTAAGGAAATAGTGTGAATGATCACACTATCTGGGCCCTACAAATTGGTCGTGTCCCGAACTCGTCTAGAGTGCTCGTATGTGTTTAGCGCGGTCCCCTCATAGATGCCTCTGCTCGTGATTCTGGTCGCTCTCCTCCTAGCACTGACGTCAGTTGGTCTGGCGGATCGAGTCCTTGGCGTTCCCACGTCGTTACCATCGTCGAGAGCGTCTCGTGGCGGCGGACTCCGGTTGGAAACCAGAGTTCGCCGCAGATCTTCTGCATCACTACTTGCTCGCGCAGAGCGCGCTCTGCGCGATTGTTCGTCGAATCCACCTCTGACTCGGTGACGAACGTCAGCCAACTTCCTAGCCCGTTCCTGATCTTCTCGGCTAACTGCGTGACTTTCTCGAATTCGTAGTTCACTCTGATCAACTCTTCTAAATAGTGTGACGCCGCCGCCTGGGCGCTCAGGACCGCGCTCGCCGTCGAGGACGCCGCCGCCGAAACGAATGCTGGCGAGGAGACGGACGGCGTCGAGGACGCCGGCGTCCGCCCAGCAGTCGGGGCAGAGCTCGCGCAGCTCGCCGTCGACGGTCAACCGGCGGACGTCGCGCGTGATCTCGCCGCAGCGGTCGCACGCGGCGAACATCAGCGACGCCCCGTCGACGTCGACGTCCGGCCGTTCGCGTCCGCGTTCGGGCAGTCTTCGGCGTGGAGGAGCGCGTCCCATCCGCCGAGCCGCGCAAGCAGCTCGCGACCGCAGCCTTCGCACCGGACGTACGGCTCGCCGCCCTGTTCCGGCGTCTCGACGTGGCGGTGAACGCCGGTTCGAGGATCTCGCCGTCGTCGCTCGCGACGAGGATCCCCCCGTCCGTTGCGATCGCCGACGCCTGGATGTCGTCCGTCGCCGCCTCACGGTCGCGCTCCTCGAGGGCGTCGACGAGCAGCGGATCCATAGCGTCGCGACCCGCCCAGGCCGGGACGTCGCGAGCGCCGGTCTCGAAGGCGACGCGGCGGGCGTGCTTGCACGTGACGCCACGGTACTCGTGATCCGGGCAGGTACACGCGTCCGTGCGCGTGTCGACGGTGCACTCGTCGCCGCCCTCGCCGTAGACCAGGTACAGATCGGGGGCCTCCTCGACGACCAGCAGGTAGTCCGTGAGCGCCCGGACGTCGCGGGGCTCCAGTTCCAGCTCCAGATCGTTGTCGTGGCGGTCGTCGTCGGTACGTTCTTCACGTCGGATTCCGTTTGTTGTCATGCTGTTTCGGGTTCTCCAGAGACAGTGGCCTGCGTGTCCTACCACGCGGGCGCTTCCTCCTACCTCACATCGAGTGAAATGCCCCGAGGGACCGGTCTGCCTCTACCATATTTTATACAGCGTATGGTCATAACCCGTTCCATAATGCGTACGCCAGAAGGGATATGTATCCCGCTTTCGTAGAGAGACGTATGCCCCGAAAACACGGTGACTCCGGCCGGTACGTCGAGACGGTACCGCTCGAGGCGGTGCTCGGTGTGTTCGACGAGGTCCGCGGGCCGGTCGTCACGTCGGCCGATGTCGCCGATACCCTCGACTGCTCGCGTGATACCGCCCGCCGCAAGCTCGGCCAGCTGTACGACCAGGGACGCGTCGAGCGCCGCTCGACGGCCGGACGCGTCATCTGGTGGCGGACGGGAGCCGACCCTGACCGCCCCCGAGAGTACATGAAGAGCTTCGGGAAGTACCGGGGGACGAATATCGCCGAGAGCGTCGACGCCGTAAGCGAGCGCCTCGATCGCGACCTCCGAGAGCACCGCGATGACGTGTCTTGATACGAGTTTTGTGATCGACTACTGGCGTGGCGAGCCCCACGCTGCCACGGTCATCGCCGAGTTTGGCGACAACGAGCCGGTGTGGGTCCCAGCGATCGCGCTCTTCGAGCTGTATATCGGGGCGCTCCTCTCGGATGCGCCAGCGGAGACCGTCGAGAGCGTGGCGAGCGACCTCAGTTGGGCCGACCCCCTCCCGTTCGGTGAGGGGCCGGCGCGTGAGGCCGCACGGATCGACGCGGCGCTCACCGAGCGCGGCGAGCAGATCAACCTCGCGGACGTGCTGATCGCCGGGACCGCCCGTGATGCGGGAATGCGGCTCATCACGGCCGATGCACACTTTGAGCGGGTGCCGGATCTCGATGTCCGGCTCGTCACTCCCAATGCCCAGTGAACGCCCTCACAACCAGCGAGAGGCCGACGAGGACCGTGCGGCCTTCCGCGACCGGATCCGCCAGCTTATCGAAGAGGATCGCGAGCTCCTTGACGCCCTCAAATGAACCACCACGACCACCAAGCGGGCGACCATGACCCCGGAGCCCCGTTCTTCGCCGGCGCGCCGTTCGACGAAGATCAGGGCGAGCCGATCGACGCCGCGGACACCGACGACCTCCTCGGAGACGCGCTTGCCGTCAAAACCGAGCCCGAGACCGAGACCGAGTGACCTGGGGCGAGCGACTTTCCCCGATTCGTCCCGGCCGGGAGTGTCGACGGGCGCGTGCCGCGCTTTGTCGATACTAATGCCATCGTCGCCCACCAGTACGAGGGCGTGTCATGCCACGAGGAGATCCGGCCGGTGATCCAGGCGATCGGGGCGAATTCCCTCCCGCACTACCCGCTCGTCACGAATCAGTACGTCCTCGACGAGGTTGTGTCCCTGCTGCTCTCACACGCGGGGACGCGAGTGGCCCACCAAGTCATCGACCGGATCCTCGAGACGGACACCGTCCGTGTCCTCGACGTCGAGCCGTCGCTCGCCGAGCGGGCTGTCGAGCAGTTCCAACAGTACGACGACCAAGCGATCTCCCTCACTGACCACGTAATCGGCGTGCAGGCGCGGGACTACGGCATCGATCATATCCTCACCTATGACGGCGGGTTTCGGACCCTCGGGTTCACCGCGCTCCCGAGAGAATGACACACCACACGAAAGATCAAGGGAACCGGCAGACTACTTGACTGAGCACATGGAAGGGGATATACGGAGATTTGAACATTGGCACGGGATCAAGAGCCGGTAACGGACGCCGAGATCGAGGCGATTCGCGACGCGATGCGCGAGCAACGCGAGGAGATCCGCGACTACCTGAAGGGCGAAGACGTCGACGTCCGTACGTGGGGGCGAGGGCGGACGCCCTCCCACGTGAATCGCGAGTCGGCCGCCTCCGATCAATGACACGGAGTCACCGAGAGGAGCGACCAGCGAGCCGGAGTTCAAGGCGATGCCTGAGCGCATCAGTGAGCACTTCGCCCGCGTCCGCGACCACCTCAACGCCGAACTGACGAATGAGTGATCACGAAGCGGTCGAGCGTGAGGAGCTGAATGGCATCCGGACAAGCTCATCGGAGAGAATCGTGAGCTCCTCGACGCCCGCACCTATCCGGATCTCTCAGACATCTCTCTCGGATAACCAATACACTACTATCGACTGCACAAGAGTGAAAGCAGGGAGGAATATCCCTGTGAGCACGAACAGGAGCTCTTTTACCCCACGATACGGCTGAGTCGTCGTCTCCCCGGGGCCTCCGCGTTCTCCCACCTGTGACCGTGGTGTTCTCGCGTCCCATCGCGAGCCACGAGCGGAGCCAGGGGTGACTGAGACTCACACACACACACACTGTTAGTCCTCCGCTCATGTAGGACCTCTGGTTTCGTGAGCAAGACACTTATCCATCCATTATTACTGTAATGCAGATCATCACACAGAACACAATACGACGGACGACATGACCGCCACTGATTCACCGCTATCAGCCGTCACGAGGAATCCCCGCTCGATGTCGCTACTCAGATTCCTCGTTCAGCCCCGACGAACACGACCGTTCTGCCCGTCGGATCGCGAACACTCGGGCCGAGTCGATCCGATACCATCCGCTCACCGTCGACATCCAGGTCCCCGATCACCAGAGCAACGGCCCAGCGGAGCGTAGGTTCCAGTCCGCGCGGCGCGGCCAGAAGCGGGCGCCAGTGTGCGCTCGTTCATCCGCTATCGCAATGTAGGTATGCGGGGCGACTGAAGGAAGCCACGGCGGTCGCCCTCGCCACAGGTGATGCCCGCACCGCTGCGGGCAGGCGATAAGACGCACTGCCGCCGCATACGTATTACTCTACTACTATATTTCTGACAGAGTGCACCCCCCTGGACAGACGCCGT
This sequence comes from Halomarina pelagica, assembly GCF_024228315.1. Classification (NCBI taxonomy): domain Archaea; kingdom Methanobacteriati; phylum Methanobacteriota; class Halobacteria; order Halobacteriales; family Natronomonadaceae; genus Halomarina; species Halomarina pelagica. The sequence goes on along the minus strand of NZ_CP100454.1, from coordinate 3,515,490 downwards.
GTCGGGGGATTCTCTCACCTATAGCAGATGTCCATGATTATTCTCTCAAGTGTCAGATAGGATGCAAGGGATAGCACATAGCAAGCACGAGTGTGATACGCAGGCAGGAAGCAGACATCACTGCCGGTGAGACGCGGGGACCTCATCGACATTCCATAGAATCGTGTTGTGTGCCCGACCCGTCGCCCTCTCGAATATGGTGGCGTTGGCAGTGACGCTGATTGTGGGGCGACGGGCCGTTTTCCATGAGTCCGTCTACGCGCCGACCGGCAACGCACCGGCAGAGCGAGCGGTTAGCAAGATATTTCCTGGAATATAGTGTTTCTAACTAACTATGTCTGTGGTGACAGTCAGCTGTCGCCGGAGGGTGTAGTGCCCTGCGCGTGACGCCCGTGCGTCCGTCAGCATGGACCCGAACACACAGGTGGGACCTCGCACCGGATCACCAACCATCGACGTCCCGTCCCCTCCACTATCCCACGGAGGGGACCTCCTCCATTGAGGAGCGCGCTGACGCCGTCGCTCCACGAACAGTCATAGTTCCTGTACACAGGTGGGGCGAGAGGGTGACGTACGTACCCGCACCCCTCGCTCGCCGAGTATTCTCATTAGACCGGAGACTTAATGCTACCGACTCATACGTGCGAATCAACCTCTTACATACCGTCCCCTACCCCTATTTCCCTTAGATTAGCGTATATTGTTACCAGGAATATTCACTGATATCGTGGTAATACGATGTGAGAGCATTGGTAATCGTCAGACTATGGTGTGATGACCGTGCTATTACGGTGGGGGATAGTGAGTCACTCTGTGGACGTGGGACGACACTCATCCCGCCGCTGCCTAGCGATTTGCTGGTGATACCACAGTATGATATCATATTGCCGCTAAATCTCTAGCAATTATGTAATGTTATCCGGGAGAAGTGCGGGAGGTAGACGTCTGACGGGGGGAGGGTATCTCCTGCGTCTACAAGTCGGTAATACTAAATAGCGTGTACCAAAGCATGAACTGCGAGCGAGGGTCGCTGGCACTCCCCAGCGATCCCTCGCCCCACCTGTGTGACGCTAAGAATAGACGTGAGAGTAACAGCGTCGGCTCACTCCTGTAGTAGGGTCCCCCGCCCTGGCACAGCGAGCGGGGGTGAAATGTCAGAAACTGGCGGTCCGGTACATTCCCACCTGTATCATGGGGTCCGTAGCGATTAACGCACGGACGTCACACGCGAGATATGGCATCCCACGGCGACAGGTGAACATCATTCTGTTCGCAATTAGTTAGATGCAATATAAGATTGAAAATATATCGCTAACGAGTCTCTTCTGCTCTCGTCTCCATGCACACCGGCTTTCGGCGCTGACATGGCCTCACCTTTTTACCTGAATTGCAGGCGGGGGAGGCCCCTTCCGCAACGAGCGCCGAAGGCGCGAATAGGGGGGGGGATCCGCCCGCTGTCATCGTCTTTCTAACGTGTACAATAACTTGATGTACTATCCCACCGTAGTGATTTTCGTGCGTGATAGTAGAACGGGTTGGAAACTCCAACCCGTTCTACGCACTGCGCAGTGCGGTCAGATAGGCAGGGGACGGGCCGAATCCACGCCTCCGGAGACTGCGACCGCTGTGGATTCCGTGTGAATCTGCACGTCGCGTCAGTGAACGAAGAAGCCCCACCTCAAGAAGCGAGGGGTGAGTAACCCCGAGCGCGGTAGGTGGGGGTAGTTCACTGAGTGTGATTAACTCTCACTCCTTACGCTGTCCGGTAGCTAAGCAGTATGTGGACGTCATGGTCCATACGGGTGATCAGCACAGCTAAGCGAGCGGACAGCACAACGAGGACGGTTACGGAAGTACAGCCCTGGGCTGTGAAACGGCAGTGCCGCCATTTCACAGCCCCTGATGTTGAAGGGCCGCACCATGCACGAGACAGCGATGGCGTCACTATCACTGCGGCGTTGAGGCGGTATCCCCTTTCCTGGCACGGAGAGTGGGATCTCGAACGCTGCTGTCACACGTAGGGCCTGAAACCCTACGGCGACAGGTGCGTATCATCCTCCCTCATGGTTAGTTAATCGTAATATAGATCAAGAATATACTGCTCCCGGGGACAAATCTGGCTTGCCGCTCTGGTGGTCTCTACGATAAGACGCGGGCAGATCTGCTTGTCCTGAGGGGTCCCTGTTCCCTGTTCTCTGGTGGTGGTAGCGATCTGCTGAGTCACCGTATGAAGACCGTATTAACAATAAGGATCGTTGATGGAGGGATTGACTGATGACGCTCTTTGACCTGACCGGATTCCAGCGTGACCTCCTGTACATCCTCGCTGGATTCGAGCATCCAACCGGGCAACAGATCAAGACCGAACTCGACGCCGTACCTGAGTATACCCCCTCGGACACACGATTATATTCTAATCTCGATGCTCTCGCGTTTCAGGGCTATGTAAAAAAAGGTACCAGAGATCAGCGAACAAACTCCTATGCCCTCACTGAGCAGGGCTATGAGGCGCTTGCCGCGCGTCAGGGGTGGGAACATACCTATCTCCCGTTTCCATCACCGAGCCAATCTTGATTGGTGAAAAACCGATGGAGCTGCACGCAGGGCGATCCACGACGCTCTCTCCTGACGCCATGTCGAGGGACCAAAGAGACAGGTCACATCTCTCACGGGAGATGACATCCTGCCCGGCGTAAACGCCGGGGGTTCCCGACCGCGGTTGGGATAGTATGGTTTGCGGTCCACGACCTGTTCTCGCGGGGCGAAAGCGCCCTCGCTACGGTCGAACAGGCGGACCGCTGGCTGTGCCAACCAGCCGTTATCCCTATCCTCCGATGGAGGATTCGGGAGTACTTTTCGTCTGATGTTCTCTGCGCCATTACAGTCGGCGTTCCCGATGAATCCGCACTCGCAGACGTACAACCCGCGTTCAACGCGCTGACGCTTATCCGACCGCCCGCACGCCGAACACGTCTTCGACGTCCCTCGTTCGGACATCGTGACGACCTCGATGCCTTCAGCCTCGGCCTTATACGAGAGCATCTGCGTGAAGCGGTCGAACGCCCACCCATGCAAATCGAGATTGCCGTGGCGTCCCCAGTTGCGGGCGTCACCGTTCTCGTCCTCGCGGATGCCGCCGAGGTCGCCCACGACAATCGTTCCGATGCCACGTTCGATGCACTCCGAAACGATGTCTTTCGACAGTGCGTGCAAGAAGTGCGTCCGACGACCTGTTCGCTTGCGATCGAGACGCTTCGCCTCACGTGAGGTCGAATCGTCCGTCTCAGCGCGTTTCTTGGCGAAGTAGTATTCGTCTTCCTTGAGCGCGCCACCGGGGTACAATACGGCGTCGTCGCCGTAGGAGACGGTGGTGAAATTGCAGATCCCGAGATCAATGCCTGCCACACCGTCGCCCGGTGCGTCCGCAACGTCGACTTCGACGCGGCAGACGAAGTGCAGCCGCCATTCGTCGTGTTCGTACACCGCTCGGACCTGTTGAACGTTTTCGACAGTGACGTTCGGGCCGGCGTCGTACTTGCAGAGAATGAAGTCCGACCAGTGTTCTTTGAGGTTGCGGCCTTTCGAGAGGCGGACGCGGTTGTATTTCGCGTCGTGCTTGAACCCGTCCTCTTTAAACGTGACGGTCGAACGTGGGTGGTCGTCGCCGCGTTTGCGGTAGCCGGGTGGATTCGCGTTCTGAGTCCCGTTTCGGCGGTGACCGTATCAGCCGTTGAACGCTTCAGAAAGCTCTTCGAGAACTTTCTGACTTGATTGTGCATTAAGATCAGCGTAGCGTTCGTGGCTCTTGAGGTACGACTTCAGAGCGCCATCCTCGGGAATCTGGCCGCATGCGTCCCAAACGCGCCCGACAGTCCATCGGGCGACGTTCCAGAGTTTGCTGGCGGCGAATCCGAGCGAATCGAGGTCGTCGCGCACCTGTTGCTGGTTGCAGATGCCCGCGGTGTAGGTCCGTGTGACGACTCGTTTCGCCATACATAGCCTATGTCGAGGAATGTATTTAACACCGACCCAAGTGGAGTGAAAGTGAACGCAGACGTTGAATATCCGGCCAGTCGTCGCCTCTGGTCGGCGACGATGTTATCGGATTCACGCCCGCCGTAAACGGCGGGATTCTCTCCTTGAAGAAGATAGGAAGTCGTGGTTCAGTTCGATTGCTTACAGCGCACTGACCTTGCCGGTGCGCCGAGGGAACGCCTTAAAAGAAACGAACAGTATGAATCCCGTCTCGTAATTTCTGTAAATGAATATTCACTTCCCAGGGATTTCCTTATATGAATACAGAGAGAGCTTCAAATAATGGTACGGCAGGCAAAGATCAGCAAGCAGGCCTTAATGGACGCCGACGCAGGGGAGCGTGACGATCTGTTGAGAGAGCAGTTCGGCCTCACGCAGGCCGATCTGTCTCGCTTTCGGTCACAGCGGGTGGGGAACGCGGTCTACACGGCAGCGAAGTGGCTAGCTGACCATGACTTCCCCCGGCAAATTACGACGCAGAATCTCGCTGCAATGGTGTATGAGAAGTGGGATCGTCCGGAACAGCGCAAATCCTACGTGTCAGATGCCCTCCGCCGGCGATATAACAACGATCAGCGACAAGCAGAGATCTATTATGACCTCTCACCACCGTATATCCACTTTCTTCGCGATGAAGTCGGAGCATATGACGGCAATCTCCTCACCGTCCGAAACCGCTATTCGTCCTTCACCCCGAGCAATTCGGACTATCTCCGGAGTATTCGGTTGCCTCCTGTCATTGACTTCGAAGCGGCCCGGCTGCTCGGCGTCTATGCGGTCGACGGTAAATTTCAAACTCAGGGAAACGGCCAGCAGGTATTGCTGATCGAGGGGGGGGGGGATGATGAAGCGTGGTATGAGTGTCTCCGTGAGACGATTGCGGACGTTCACAACCTGAGCGTGAATCGGTTTGCCCACCACGATATCTTTCGCAAACCGAACAAAGAATACGAATACGACCGGCCTCGGATTAAGCTCCAATCACAAGCGCTGACCACCTGGCTCCGTAATGATGTCGGGCTTGCGCTCACGGCCGGTCACCGACAGCTCCCATCTCCCCCCTGGTTAGCGAAGACGCCAGCGCAGCAACGGGGACTTCTGGCCGGTGCGCTCGCTGGGATGGGTCGAATTGATCGTGGCCGGCGCTATGAAACGCGCCGAACAGAACGGACCCTCCTCACAGAACTTCATTCGCTGGCCCACACATTAGGGTTCAAGCCCAACCTTGTTGAGGGAACGACCCAAGATGGCACACCCGTCCAGAAACTCGTCTTTAATAAAGCCGATATACGAATCCTGTCAGACCAAGGGTTGCTGTGGAATCCACGGCATCGACAAGCAATTAATGTCTGAGGTATAACACGTGACAGTCATATATCTATACATTTGAGTTCTTTTGTGAGTGGAGTTGAGGACAAATCCCCGCTTATTGGAGATGTGAATCGCCTCGGGGTCAAGCCCCGGGGCATTCTCCTTGCATTCTGTAAAACAAGTGAAAAACGGTGCGCGGCTCTCCCTCGCACGTCCACCTCGTAGGATGGAGCCGCGCGCACGGAGACAAGTTATTGCACGTGGATATGGTCCTTAGTCACACCACGCGCACGGTCCCTTCTCGCTGCCTCTGCATCACGCTCACGCTTGCTATATGCCACCGTTTATCTACTATACGTAGCTGAGACGACACGAATATGTTTTCCCCAGCCAACCGCGATCGGCTTCTAGAGCGCCTCATCACGCCCATACATTGTATTATTTAGTACTGTTCGGCACGTATCTATCGCAGGCGTCTCGGTTCACCTGTCCGTAGCCGCACAGACACTACCTGTGGTGAGGAAACTGCAGTGCGAACTCGGTCTAGATATTCTCCAGCGCCAGAGAGGTTCGTCGACGAGGTGCTCATCGCGTTGATGGCGCCCTTCACGTGTAGATATGTATATTTGGAGCTGCAGGAACTCAGTGCCCACCTACTGGAGATCGCGGACGAGGAACCGGTTGGACCGGGAACGACGCGCCTGGCGATGGCGGCAACCGCGATGTACATGGCAGATCAGCTTACCGAGGGGAACGCGCTCACTCAGACACAGGTCGTCGGAGCGGCAAGCACCATGGTCAAGATGACAACGAGTCGGCTCAGTATGTACTTCCAAGAGCTGCACGACGTCTACGTGACCAGGTACCGGAGCGATGTCCTAGACGCAGTCCTCAAGTGGAGCCGCAGTCGACTGCGGTAACTCGCTAGCAGAACGTCTTTTTGGTGTGACCGTCACCCCGTAACGCCCCCACCGCCTTACCTACCGCTCCCGGCCATCCAGCGGGCGGCTGGGAGCCCCAACCGACCGCAAACTCCGGGGGTGACCCTGGGGGAGCCGGCTCGCTGATGCATCTGTCGGGCGCACAGTAACACGAGGTGGTGAACGGCAAAGCCTGTGCGCCTGGTTTCCGATGTCGGTCGGAATGCCACTAAACTGGATGGATGACTGTGCAGCACACTAGGACTCGATGTTGACACGGTTGCTGGACACTCTGATTAGTACCCGCTTATTTCGGATGATCCAGTTCGTTACAATGGTGGTTCCATGCGTGTTAGTATCTGTCACTGGTGATGTGTGAGGTCCGGTGACGATGCAGAACGGTCATACCTATTCAAGCGGGGGACGGCCCCCGCTTTCCGACCGCCGAGCTTCTCACGTGACCAGTTTGTCGGCGAGAGATCACATTCAGCTTCCGTCTCCAGTCGAGCAAGAACCGCAGTTCATGAGCGACGACCGCTGTCGCTCTGTCCGTGTGAGAAATTTGGAAACCGGAGAAGAGACGACCACACCTCGAAGCATGGTCCGAACGGCTGAACCACGACTCAGTGCTGTTCAGACCATTGCTCCCCCATAGAGCCCCGGAGAAGCAACAGCACGCTGGCTGACGGCCCTCGCCGCACTCCACAGGCGGTCTATTATCTTGTACGTATAGGATCGAAATTTTTATTACGAACGATATGCCTTTCCCTGTGGAGGAGGCACGAAGCCACCAGGGACATGCTGGCAACCGACGCTCAACGAAGGGCTTCCTATACCTCTAGGCAGCAGTGCACGTGACGCCCTGCCCTGCCCATGCTTCGGCCGTCCCTCCCCACCTGTGCTGTTGGCCAGCCATACCGAGTGGATAGGGTAGCCCAGCCGAAGGAACGTCGCAAGCTTGTCTCTGACCGATTGCCGTAGCGAGCGTTCACCGACAGCGGAGGCATAGCTGCTGTGACTGGGGTATCGAGCCGACGATCCGAGAGCGTACTTTCTCAAGCAAACCGGAGTATTAAGTAATAGCCGTTCATCAGTGAATGTGAGTGTCTAGCGCACAGGTGGGAGGACGGTGGTCGCCCGTGGGGTGGTCAACTTCGCCCCGAATTCGAGTAAGTCCCCGTCAGAAGGTGGCGGTCACCGTGGGACCTCGTGCTCCTGACACTCGCCTCCTCATTTCAGCGGTCGGACGGAGTGATGTCGTCGGCAGTGAGCCGCTGTGCTCAACGCTGTCACATGCAACCGGGTTCGTTACTGCTCTCAAGGCTCTAGGGTGCCATTGAGTGATCAGTTGGTTCGCTCTGCGTGGTCACGGTTACCGATCGAAACCGCCTACTGTGGCGGTGGTAGGACGAGGCGGCAGTCAGCTATCCAATGCCACCCGTGGACAGCGCTTCTCGCTGGGTAGTAACTCGGGACATACAGATAATTTCAAGTAGATATGGTAGTGATGGCAGTGTATGACTGACCTGATTATTAAAAGCGCGGTCAAGGACACGCTCGAAGAGCACAACGTCGCGGCGGACTTCTACGATGCCCTCGATGACCGAGTGTCGGACCTGCTCGACGATGCGGCCCGGCGAGCCGACGCGAACAACCGGAAAACGGTACAGCCACGCGATTTATAGAATCTCTCCGTCCGTTTTGGGGAAATCCGGCTGACGGATGCGCGATCGGCCTACCGTGGCCGTGGCAGCGGGAAAAGTAAGGTAGGATACCCTGTCCCTACGTTTTTTGGCAACGATGAAGGAGAGACCATCGAACCTATCGCGGGGGATCTCCACCGGGTAAGTCTCGCGCCCAACCCGCGAGGAGTAGCACGATACCTCCGACTCCGAAACTCCGAGTGGAACCGCGTTCGGTCGGAACCGAAACGACCGAACTGACTGCGGCTCAGGGGTAGGAGTAACGGTAGTGTGGTGGTTCGAGACGGCTTCGCCGTCTCGTCATCGCGAAAGACGCGGAGCGTCTTTCGAACGACACTGCCAGCACCTTGTCGGTGTGCGAACCTGCAAACACCCAACTTAGCAAGACCGGCTTGGGGAAGCCCCGCCGGTTACGGCGGAGAGGATGGCACTCAGAATGACTCGTCGGGGCCTTCTCGGTCTTCACCAGGGGCAGGCGGCGTTCGGTCGCTGTAATATTTCCGTCCAATTGCAGTCTCATCGACCATGGTGTACACCGCTTGCCGGACTTCCCCAGCAGAATCGAACTGCATATCCGCGAAGGGCTCAAGCACGCTCCGAAACGTCTGTGTACCGTTCGAGCAGCTGAGTTCAGTGTCGCCATAATCTGCGAGTAGTTCCGCCGTTGTGGCCGGATACTCGTGCGTGGCGAGGTTCTCGGCAAGATCGCCGAAGTCAATCCCCTGTTCCCGTGTCCGGTCACTATCGCGTGGTCCTTCCATCGTCGATCCCTTGACTGGTACTCGTCAAGCAGACAGAAACCAGTTAGCATCGTCCACAGCGCGTGGTATTCATTGCTTCATTGAAGAGATAGACTGAGTGTGGAGAGCGATGACTAGGGCGACGAGAAATAATTATTAGCCAGACTGTATATTCAGTGCTACGCTTCCCCATCAGAGCGTTTAACACCCAAATGCAGCAAGAATTGCCTCTGTTTCTCGAAGCGATCATCCATCCGCTCACGCTCCGAAGATTCTTCCACATTCGCCACCAAATCACTCGCTGAGCAGGTCTACGAGCATCTTGGCCAAGTCGCTCATCGACTTGCTCGCTTTTCAAACTGGTTTACCGAGACAGTGCCAAAACTGAGTGTGCACCGATCTCCCTGACGTACAGCAGACCGAGTACAGGATAGTCAACTTGAGCGTGATAAGCGCGTTGGGGATATCTCAGGAGCCGGGATAACTGCTCGTCACCTCTCAGACATAGATAAATAATGTGAGTCATCCTCATACCAGAGAAGCTCGTATTACACTGAAATTAACTAATCCTATAGTATCTATCATTTTAGAACCTCCGTGGAAAGTGAGTGGACATATATCGTGAATAGCGCTTATTTTGGTGCCTCTTGTTCTACGGGATATGAATCCCAGGGAAAATACAGTCATGGGGGTCTGTATGAGATGTGGCACACCGCGAGCAGTCCACATTCGGAGTGATGGGTCAGTGGTCACGATGCGGGCAAATCAAGGGTGTCCATGCGGTGGAAAGGAGTTCAGCGTCATCACCGATACGTCGGTCGAATAGGCAGATCTCGTACCTGATGCTCCATCATCTGGTGGCTCTTCCGCACCTCTTAGCCTCGTCAGTGCGGGAAATGGAAGTAGCCAGAAAGGACATATGATGTAGCGAGAGAATATTGAAGAGGTATAATAAAACCATAGAAATTATTTCATTACAGAGAGAAGAACACATAAGTCGCTCTCTTCAAATCGTGTCACATGAGAGTAAACCTCTTGCGAGGCCTCCTCGATGTGCTCTCGCTCGTGGCGGTGTCACTCAGCGGATGGATCGTCACAGGATGGGAAAGGGGGCGGTCCCATTACACAGGCTGTAGAGGGAAAGCAGAAAGCACTGACGGGTATCAGTGTCCCGACTGCGGGACGCAGAGTGCAGGATTCTACAACTGCGGGGATGGCCCTCGGTATGCGGCCTGTGGCCACCCCTACGACGACCTCTGAGCCCGTCGTATTGGAGGGGGGTGTCCGGAATTCGGGCACAACTGGTTTGCTTCGCCGGACAAGACAGGAGCGGTCGCTCACCGGTCGCCACGTGACGAGCTTTTAGCACGGATGTGGCTCACTGACGGTCTAGGTTCTATAGAGGGATACTGATGTACTGTTATTTACGCAGAGCGTCGTAGAGACGGACCACCAATGTTCGTGTTCCTCGCGGACAGCACCACGCCGCCTGAGCCGGCGGAGCCCGCCCGCTATGAGCGACTGCTAGAGTTACCACCGAGTGCAAAACTCGTCTACCTCGTCCTTGCCAACGAAGGCCCACTCACCCAACAGCAACTCTGCGACCGAACGAGACTCGCTCCTCGAACCGCTCGGTATGCGTTGACCGATCTTCGGTCTGCAGATCTCGTCGACCACTCAGTGTATGTCCCAGACGCGCGCAAGAGGCTCTACCAGGCAACTCCGGTGACCACCCCGCCCGAGTGAGTCGCTCGGTCGTTCACTCCCGGCTCTCGGTCAGTCGATGAGACGTGTCCCTGTCCAAGAAGGACGACGAGTGCTTCGCTACACGTAGTATCCTCACACCGCTTCGGGAGCATGCCGCGGTAGAGACCGGCTCGCCACACCCCTCGTACACTTGTTCACGTGCGAGCCGGTCACTAAGACGTTCGCGCAGATGCGTGTTAACCGTTGCCCTGCTATCGGTCCGACGATGGATAGCCGTCGATATCAGAATCCCCATTGGCTAAGCAGCACTGGCAGTGGGCAGTTGAGACAGCTAGCTCGGGCCGCAGAGCCACCGACCGCGGTCGGCGCTCACATGGAGACAGTGCGGTGACTTCCTTTCGGCGTCGGTGAGCGACGAGAGTGCACACATTCGATGGGCACCGGCACACCGGAAGTCGTCTCGACGGAGACAACTCAGGATACGCCCGCACGCGGCTCCGCCCAAATGTGAGTCTGTGGGAAACCTGGGCGAGAGGCTGCGAGAAGTGTCGGTGTGATGCGCCAATATGGCCAGCCAGAACAGTTAGTCGAGCAGATCGAAGCCTGCAAGCTGTGCCTGCAGTGTCTTAATCGCGCCTTCTGTGTCAGTGGGCGTCGTCCCGCCGGTAATCACGAGCTTACCGCTGCCGAAGAGCAGAATGACTACTGACGGGTCGTCGAGCCGATATACCAGTCCTGGGAACTGTTCGGTTCATACTTGATCTGTTCCACTCCTAACCCAAGAGCAATCGTGTGGAGATCGAGTGGCTGGTTGAGATCCGCGCGGTACTAACGATGTTCTGAATGGTGATCGTAGGATAGTCAGGCACCGCGAGCCCGAGCGCGTCAAGCGCCTCGAAGAGCTGTGCGAGCGCGGTGTGGATAGCATCGATGCTTCGTCTTGCGATCGTTTGTTCGGGCACGGTGAGCGGCGACTGCACACGCCGTGCTGCAGGACCATAGAATTCGCGTCATAGCTCTCGCTGAGCCGATCTGCGAGCATCTTTGTACAAGAAACTTACCCACCTGCTCACTTCTCCAACTGACTCAACTAGACAGTGACCCAAAATCAATCGTCAGGAGACCCTGACATCTACGTTTTCGGCGTCAAGTCCGTAGTTATGGTACAGCACTAGGTTTATACCACTCGGAGCGCTTCCTTCATGTATGAGCCTCGAAGAGACGGTTGATTACCTCGCTGAGGAACTCGACCTCAAGCGAAGTGATCACGTCCGAGAGGTCGGTCAATCGGTCGCAGAGCTTCGCGACTGATCAAAACAGTTCTCTGAAATCCCGTTCGACGAGCCCAGACTCTAGATAGGTGATGAACTCCTGCTTTGTCGGCCCCGCTTTCACGAGGAGATCGTCTCGCTCTGCTCGCTCAAGGACTGCACGAGCAAACTCCGTACAGTGATCTTCGTGCCGAGTGGCGTACGTCGACAGTGCGTCACGCCAGTGCATATCCAGCTCGAACTCGTCTAACTGAATCTGAATCCCGTCCTTTCGCTCCACGCGATCGACGCCCAGCTCCTGCAGTTGCTTGAATCGAATATTGTTCCGGCGAACAGTGACGATGCGCTTCGAGTCGACGATAAAGGGATCAACCCACTCCTGCCAGGTTTCATCATCGAGGTGAGTGCGAGGCATCTCGAAGTCTGGATTCACACTCTCGATACAGAACTGCAGCATCGCAATCCCCGTTCGATGGTTCGCGTTTGGCAGCGAATGCCGGAGAATGAGATTCGACATCACCTCGCCGGCGACCTGTGGGAGTGGTGCGCCCCACGAGACGTGGTTGAGTGCCTGCCGAATCTTCTGTGGTTCAAACTCCTTGTAGAGGCGGAACTCTTCTTCTTCTCTCACGTCTACAGCCGCTTCTAGCAGCTCCACTAATCGAAATGCGACGACCTGCCCCTCACGGGGGAGTTCAACGATTCGCTCGCTGAGCCACTTCTGGTCGAAGTCAATCTCGTTTGCGTCTTTTATCTCCGTATCGCTCTCATAGAGAACGTACACGGGGGTATCAAACGGATAGCCGATGAGCTTCGTCGCGCCATCTGAATCCTCACGACGGGACAGAATCTCGGATTGAGAGGCCGAGCTAAACTTCAGCGAAAAGTTCTCGGCTTGGGGATGGTGATAGTAGACGACACGAGCCATCTGTACAGTAGCGTTCGTGAGAGGCGCTTATATCATCTCGGCATCTCTGTTCGTGGATTGTTTAATTATAAAGTATGCTTCGCAGCAGAGTCGCTGAGAAATCCTGTAATGGACTTATAGTCGTTATATGGCCGACGCGAGACACCTCGGATGGAATGGCTGACCTAATCGTCAAAGGGTATGTGTTTAGCCCGAACTGATTTCGCCACTGTCTCATAGGAAGCGCACAAGCCGGGCTGTATGTACTGGCGGCAGGGTTTCGTGGTGATCCACAGGGATGGGCTCCGCGGCGGAGCCCATCCCGTCACCCCTGCTGTCATCGCTGGTAGGTGGGATCTGTGAACGGGGACGATCTCACCAAGGAGGAACTGCTTTCTCGCTTTCTTCAACTTGAGCAGCGGGTCGAAGAACTCGAACAGGAACTCACTCAGAAGAACAAGCGGATCGAAGAACAGAACGAGCAGATCGAGGAACTCGAAGCACGGCTTCGCAAGTACGAAAATCCACACACCCCGCCCAGCAAACGACGGTCGGCGACCCCTCGGTCGCCGACCTCGGACAGTGACGAGGACGACGATAACGTCCGTACTGACGGCGGAACACCGGGTCGGAACGACGGACACGATCCAGAGTGGCGAACAGTGTCTGATCCCGATGAGGAAGTTGAGGTCACCTGCGACTGCTGTCCAGAGTGTGGTGAGGATCTCGACGAGTCGGTGGGCGTCAGCCCCCGACTCGTCGAAGAGATTCCCGATCCACAGCCGCCTGTCGTCACCCGGTACAACCGTCACTGCTACGAGTGTGAGTCCTGTGGAACCGCAACTGTTGCCTCACACCCCGACTGCCCCGATGAGGGGCAGTTCGGGGTGAACGTCATCGCACAGGCCGCACTCTCCCGGTACGAGCAGCGACTTCCCTACCGGAAGATCGCTGATCGCTTCGAGCAGCTCTGTGGGTTGGAGCTTTCGGGCGCGTCCGCGTGGCACGCGACCGAGCGCGCTGCGCGCGCCGGTCGCTGCGAGTACGAACAAATCCGTCGCCACATCCAGGACGCTGATGTCGTCCACGTCGACGAAACCGGCGTCAAACGTGACGGTGACCAAGCGTGGATCTGGACGTTCAGGACGGCCGAGCACACGCTGTACGCCGTCAGAGAGAGCCGTGGTCATGATGTTCCCGCGGAAGTCCTCGGTGAGGACTTCGCGGGAACGGTCGTTTGTGACGGCTGGACGGCGTATCCGGCCTTCACCAGCAACCTCCAGCGGTGTTGGGCCCACTTGCTCCGTGAGGCCGAAGACGTCGCCGACGACCACAAGAAGGGAGAGCGGATTCACCGATCTCTCAGGCAGATGTACGTCGGTCTCCAGGCGTGGCTGGAGACCGACCCAACAGTCCGTGAACGGGCACAGATGCATCGGTCTGCCCGGGCCGAACTCACCTCGCTCGTTGAGCGGTCAGAGACCGACGGAGCAGTGGCAACACTGCTCGGGAAGATCGAAGGTGGGCTCGACCACTGGCTCACCTTCGTCGGTGAGCCAGCGGTCTCACCGACGAACAATGCTGCCGAGAACGCGCTTCGTGAGCCGGTCGTTCTCCGGAAAATCATCGGGACGCTCCGTAACGACCATGGAATGTTCGTCCACGAGACGTTGCTGTCCCTGCTGGCGACGTGGCGCCAGCAGGGACGCAACCCCTACGAGGAACTCAAGCGAGTTGCCCGAGACAACGAGATGATTTCACGGGCGCAAGCTGTGCCGGTTGTCGAGCCCTCGGGGTAAACACATACCCGTCCGAGAACGTCGACGGACAGGGCCGGTCGGGCGCGGACGACCGATCGACGCAGACGCTCGTCGAGCGGGTGACGGCCTACGAGACGCTCGAACGACGCGAGCGGGGGCTCAGCGCGCTCAGCGACGCGACCCGGGAGCTGATGCACCTCGACTCCGACGACATCGCCGATCGCGCGGCGGACATCGTGCGAACGGTGCTCGACGTGACGTTCGCGTCGACCTGGTTCTACGACGGGACCACCGGCGAACTGGAGCGACACGCCAGTAGCACAGACGACCCGACGGTCACCGCGCTCGCCGAACTCTACGAGGACCGCGCCTGGCGGGCGTTCGTCACCGAGCGGACGGACGTGCGTAACGACCTGCCGCCCCCGCCCGACGCCGCCGACTCGGAGACGTCGCTCCGGAGCGGCGTGATCGTCCCGCTCGGGAGACACGGCGTCTTCTGCGCGGGATCGGCCCACGCCGACGCGTTCGACGGGACCACGGTCGATCTCGCGAACACGCTCGGGCGGACCATCGAGACGGCGCTCGATCGCGCCGAGCGGGAGCGGACGCTCGAGGAGAAAAACGAGCACCTGGAACGGCTCAATCGGATCAACAACGTCATCCGCGGGATCGGCGAGGCGCTGGTGGAAGCCGACACGCGGACCGAGATCGAACGGATCGTCTGCGAGCGACTCGCGGCGTCAGACCCGTATCGCTTCGTGTGGATCGGCGAACGCGACCGGAACACGGGCGCGATCACGGCGCGCGCCCGGGCGGGCGGCCAGGCGGGGTACCTCGACGGCATCACGATCACGGCCGACGACACGCCCACCGGACGCGGACCGGTCGGCACGGCGGTGCGAACGCGGAAGGTACAGGTCGTCCAGGACGTCCTGATCGATCCGAGCTTCAAACCGTGGCGCGAGGAGACGCTCTCGCGGGGCTTTCGATCCTGCATCAGCGTCCCGCTCGTCTACCAGGAATCGTTCTACGGCGTGTTGAACCTGTACGCGGATACGCCGAACGTCTTCGACGAGATGGAGCGAACGGTGCTGGCGGAACTCGGCGAGACGATCGCCCACTCCATCGACGCCGCCGAGACCAGGCGGACGTTGCGGACCGACCACGTCGTCGAACTGACGCTGAAGGTCCGAGCCGACGACGTGCTCGGCCGACTCGCTCGGGACGTCGGCCGCGAGATCGAGTTCGAGGGGCTCGTCCCCGAGTCGGACGGCGTCACCCGGCTCTTCTTCACGACGCGGGGGACGCCCCCCGAGGAGGTTCGAACCGCCGGGGAGCGGCTCGCGGGCGTCGAGGAGATCCGGGTGGTCCGGGGGGACGAGACAGAGTGCGTCTTCGAGGCGGTCGCGACCGAACCGACGCTCGCGTCGCACCTGGTCGGTCGACGGGCCGTCGTCCGTTCGCTCACCGCCACCGTCGACGACACCACCGCCGTGGTCGACCTCCCGACGCCGACCGACGTCCGCGAGTTGGTCCGGGGCGTTCGGGCCGCGTACCCCGACACCGAGCTGGTGGCTCGACACACCCGCGATCGGACGATCGCGTCGCGCCAGGATCTGCGGGCCGCGGTCGAGGAGCGGCTCACCGACCGCCAGCGTGAGATACTCGAAACGGCCTACCTGAGCGGGTTCTTCGAGTCGCCACGCGCACGGACGGGGAAGGAACTCTCCGAGTCGCTGGGCATCTCACAGCCGACGTTCGCCTCCCACCTCCGGGAGGCAGAACGGAGACTCTGCGAGATGGTGTTCGGTCGATCCTGATCGGTCGCCCGCCCCCCGGTCACCGACGGGGACGACTCTCACCGAACACCGAACGTCCGGTTCCCCTCCCGATCGGTCTCTCCCAGGTCCACCCCGCGGTATCGACAGCCGGGGAGCCGTTCGGCGCGATGGCGGCCGCTCGGCAGCGGCGGTCCGCGGCGATCCCTAGTTATTGAGATCGACTCTCCCACGAGGTTCACTATGCTAGGGCGAATGTTCTCCCGACCTCGGCCCGTACTTAACGTATGGGTTCTAACTGGTCGCGTCACGTGCCTTCACGCGGGGGTGACCGAAGGGGTCGTGGCGGCGTCCGGACCCCCTCGCACTCTATGACAGAACGAACGCCCATCGAGGAGCCATCTACGGACACGGTTTTCGAAATTCTGTCGGACAGATCCCGCCGTCGATTGCTGATCGCGCTGCTCGAACGCGACTTCCGGGACGGCGGGGGCGAAACTGTCTCGATAGGGGAGATCGTCGGAGACGGGAACTCGGATCGTCTCGAGATCAACCTGGTGCACAACCACCTGCCGAAACTCGAGTACGCGGGGCTCATCGAGTGGGACAGGGAGGCGAACGAGATGCGTCGAGGCCCCCGATTCGAGGACGTTGGCCCGATGCTTCGAACGATACACGACCACGTCGGCGAACTCCGCGACGACTGGCGCTGACGCCCGATCACCCTCCATAGGATCGCTCCCGCTTCCGGGCGCGTCACCGATCTAATCCAATTCGATGAAATTCACCTACTGTCGAATGTTGACTTAAACAACCGGATATTCCTGCGCTAAAGGATAACGGACGGTGGCAGGTGTGTACCGACAGGCCATGCCAATCGACAAGAGACGGTTCGCGGCGGTGTTCCTGGTGGGTAACCTCCTGCTGCTCGGCGTGGGCGCGGGCGTCGTCGTGGGCGGCGTCGCGGTCGCGGTGCCGACAGCCGGCGTCGGAGGGTTCACCGTGACGTTCGACGAACTGAGCGGACAGGGGTTCCAGCAGTATCCGACGCTGGAGAACAACAGCGAGTGCTCGGCGTATCCGGCCTCGGTCGCCCAGATCGAGAAGGGGACGATCGAGGGACTGAACCTCTACAAGGACATCCGGACGCCGACCGGCGACACGGTCCGGGTGCTGATCACGTCCGACCAGACGGTGCGGTTCAACGGCCTCACGCAGAAGTTCACCTACCTCCGCGGGGACCTGACGTTCGATCAGGGCCAGACGATCGAGGCGGGTGCGCCGAGCGCCGAGGTGAAGAACCAGCTGTCGCTGTCCGCGCCCAGCATCACGATCGAGGACGGGAGGATCAAGGCCCAGAGCCAGTTCGTCCGCTCGATCACGCTGAACGGCGCGACGGTGAAGACGATCGTCAACCCCGAGGACACGAGCGACCTGCCGAAGGGGCAGTGCGCCGCCCCCAAGTGAGGTGAGGACGACGTGAGCACGAGGTTCGACGTTCCGACGGTGGGGGCGGACGGCTACCGACGACAGTTCGGCTCGTGGAAGCGCGACCGGCCGTTCTGGGGCGGCGTGCTGCTGATCGTCTCGGCGCTGATCATCGGCATCATCCCGCTCGACCTGGCGCTGAAGTTCGCGCTCGTCCCGGTGGAGTTCGCGTACATCGGCCTCATCTTCACCGTCTTCGTCCTCCTCTGTGGCGTGTTCGCGCTCGCCCAGCCGAAGCTCGCGAGCTTCTTCGGCGTCGCGGGGATGCTCATCGCCATCGCGTCCATCTTCGGCGCGCTCGGCGGCTTCGTCGTCGGGACGATCGTCGGCATCGCGGGCGGGGCGCTCTGCGTCGCGTGGGAGCCGCCGGCCGACGGGGAGTAGCTATCCGACCAGCGCGCCGAACAGGCGCGCTTCCGCCTTTCTCAGGTGTTCGTCGACGGTGCTCGAGGCGCAGTCCAGTTCGCGCGCGATGCTCGCGTGCGTCGCCCGACGGGGGATGTCGTAGTATCCCAGTTCGACGGCGGTTTCGAGCACCTCGCGCTGCCGGTCGGTCAGCGTGGTGAGCAACTGCGCGTGGCCGGGGACGTACGCGCCGGCCTGCTCGACGTCGATGACCACGTCGTCCGGGAACTGCTGGAACGCCTCGCGGAGCTTCTCCGCCCGCCCGGCGACGGTGACGCGAAGCCGGCCGTCCCGAGTGAACTCGAGGGGCGGATCGAGGATCAGCGCGTACTTCTCGACGAGGTACATGAGCGTCCCGGCGGGGTGCCCCGGCTTGACGTAGACGTAACAGTAGTGATCGTCGTCGGGAGCGTCGACGAGGTCGTACGAGATGGCGTCGGGGTGCTCGTCGAGCGCCGACCCGAGCGTCGAGACGTCCCCCGAGAGCCGGTAGACCAGCACGCCGTTGCCGTCGAACAGCGCGTTGACGTGGACCAGTTCCTCGCGCCGCACCCCCTCTAGCTCGGCGATGGCCGCCCCGACCGGATGGACGCCACCCTCCGGGAGCGTGAGCGTGACGGTCGCAAACTTCATATAAAATCACAATATTCTCGCGTAGTATTACTGTACTGGCTCACATAACAGGTCCCGCCGAGCGACTTCCTTCGGTCCGTGACTCCCGTCGGAAGGAGAACATAAACGACCGGCAATACACCGGACAACCGACTTGCTGGAACGCGCTATCTGGGCACAACGAGACCGTGTTCCGAAACGTCACTCGCGGCGGCCTCGCGGTCGCCCTCGTCGCCTGCCTGCTCGTGGCCGCCGTCGGCCCCGCGAACGCGCTCGACGGAGGGTCCGGAATCGACGCCGGAGGTGGCGGGGGCAGTGGCAGCGACGGAAGCGACGACGGCGGAAGCGGCGGTGCCGCCGCCGGAGCGACCACGGCGTCGGGGAACGGGGCGGCCGGAACTGACGGGGCGGCGGACGGATCGAGCGACTCGAGCGCACCGACGTCGGTGAGCGACGTCCTCGGGTGTTCGCCCGCGCCGACGCTGTCGGACGTGACCGTCGACGCCTATCGCCAGACGGCGGCGAACCTCGTCATCGAGTCGGTCGCGGCGCGCTCGACCGTCGAGTCGCCCGAGGCCGAGGGAGCGACGTTCCGAATCGCCGCCGACCGCATCGAGGCCGACCGTATCTGCTTCGACCTCCTCTCGTCCTCGACGGAGACGCTGCAGGTGACGATGATCGGCGTCTCCCTGCACGGGGCGGGGATCAGGGGGGAGGGGACGGACCTCTCGTTCCGGTCGGGGAGGGCGTCGCGGCTCACGCTCCGGATGCCGTCGGACGAGGCGCTCGAACTCGCCGCGCAGCTCCCCGGCTCCGGCGCGTCCGAGAACGACACGAACCCGATCGAGGACGTGACCGCACCGGTTCGGACCCTGCCCGGCCCGGTGGAGGGCGTCACCGGGACTGTCGAGAACGTCACGTCCCCTGCCGAGAACGTCACGACGCCCGTGAGGGACGTCGCCCGACGCGTCGAGAACGTCACCCGGCCGGTCGACGACGCGGTCGATCGCGTGACGCGGCCGATCAAGAATACGACCGACGGCGTCGTGAACGACGCCACGGACGCGGCGGGGGACGCCGCGAACCGGACCACGGACGCCGTGAACGAGACGACCGACGAGGCCACGGACGCGGTCGAGGAGTCCACCGACGCGGCGGACGACGCCGCGGACGGGACGACGAACGCGGTGAACGACACCGTCGACGGGACGACCGACGCCGTCGACGAGACGGTCGAGGAGACCGCGGGGACGGCCGACGACGCGACGGACGGGACGACCGACGCGGCGAGCGGTGCGGTCGACGACGCGACGGACGCGGTCGACGGCGCGACCGGCGGCGCGACCGAGGGTGCGACCGGTACGGTCGACGAGACGGCCGAGACGGCGGGGGACGCGACCGACGACGCCGTGGCGGACGCCGGCGACGCCGCGGCCGACGCGACGGGGACGACCGCGGAGACGGCGGACGAGGCGACCGCGACGACCACGGAGGCGGTGGACGATACGACTGACGGGGTGACGGGGACTGCCGACGACGCGAACGGAACGGAAGCGGTGGACGCCGCCGACGGCGGGACGACGGAGACGGCGACCGCCGCCACAGACGAGACGACGGAGACCGCGTCCGACGCGGCGAACGGTGCGACCGACACCGTCGAGGAGACGACCGACGCGACGAGCGGCGCGCTCGCGGGGGACGGGAACGACTCCGCGGACGCGGGCGACTCGGACGGCTCGGGCGATTCGGCCGACTCGGGGTCCGTCGACGGTTCGGGCGGTTCGTCCGGCGGCGGTCTGCTCTGATCGGGGAAGCGGGGAGCGGAACGTCAGCCGGGCGACGGTTTTTAACCCATTACGACGAACCCGTCGTATGACGACCATCAAGGACAGCGTCCACGACCACATCGAGGTGTCGGGCGTCGCCGAGTCCCTCCTCGACACCCGGATGGTCCAGCGGTTGCGGCGGATCCGTCAGCTCGGCACCGTCGCCCTCGTCTACCCCTCCGCGAACCACACCCGCTTCGAGCACAGCCTCGGCGTCTACCACCTCGCGAACGAGGCGCTCTCGCACCTCGGCATCGAGGGCGTGAAGGCCGAGCGCGTCCGGGCGGCCGCCCTCCTGCACGACACCGGTCACGGTCCCTACAGCCACAACATCGAGGGCGTCATCCACCGCCACACCGGCAAGTACCACGACGAGATCCACGACCTGCTCCGGGCCGGCGAGGTCGCGCGAATCCTCGAGGAGCACGGACTCGACCCCGTCGAGGTGGCCGACCTCGTCCGCGGCGACGGCGAACTCGGCCAGCTGGTCTCCGGCGAACTCGACGTCGATCGCATGGACTACCTCGTCCGCGACGCCCACCACACCGGCGTCCCGTACGGCACCATCGACCACGAGCGCCTCGTCCGCGAGCTGCGGTTCGTCGACGGCGAACTGGTCCTCGCCGAGGGGAACGTCCAGACCGCAGAGAGCCTCCTCGTCGCCCGCGCCCTGATGACGCCGACGGTCTACAGCCACCACGTCGCGCGCATCAGCAAGGCGATGCTCCGGCGCGCCGTCGATCGCCTGCTCGCCTCCTGCGACGTCAGCGCCGAGCGGTTGCGCCGGTTCGACGACCACTCCCTGTTCGCCGCGCTGCGCGACTGCGAGGCGACCGCCGACGCCGCCGACCGACTCGACCGACGCGACCTCTACAAGCGGGCGGTGTGGGCGGAACTCGACGGCGTTCCCGACGCGCTGCTCGACGCGACCCACGACGAGGTCGTCGACCTCGAACGCGAGGTGGCGGAGACGGCCGGCGTCGATCGCGAACACGTCGTCCTCGACGTTCCTGGCCGCCCCTCGATCCCCGAGTCCACGAGCCGCGTCGTCGTCAACGGGACCATCCGCCGACTCGAGAGCCAGTCGACGCTCGTACAGGCGCTCATGCGCGTCCAGCACGACCAGTGGCGCTTCGGCGTCTACGCGCCCCACCGGCACACTGAGGCCGTCGGAGGGGCCGCAGAGCGCGTCCTAGGGCTCGACCTCGACGCGCTGGTCAGCGACGTTCGCATGGGCCGACACCGGACGCTCGACGAGTTCAGCGAGAACTAAGGGCGTCGGCCGTCGCTATCGACTATGATCATCGAGGGGACGATACTCGCGGGACGCGACTTCGACCCGATCGAGGGACGAGTGATCGTCGAGGAGGGCCGCATCGCGGCCGTCGAGGAGGCGCGCGTCGAGTCGACGGACGTCGTCCTCCCGGCGTTCGTCAACGCCCACACGCACCTCGGCGATTCGATCGCCAAGGAGGCCGGCGGGGGCCTCTCGCTGGACGAACTCGTCGCGCCGCCGGACGGTCTGAAACACCGACTGCTCCGGGCGGCGAGCGACGAGGAGCTGATCGAGGGGATGCGCCGCTCGCTCCGCTACATGCGGGCGGCCGGGACGGGCGCGTTCCTCGAGTTTCGCGAGGGGGGCGTCGCCGGCGTCCGCCTGCTCGAACGGGCGATCGAGGGGATCGACCTGGAACCGGTCGTCTTCGGCCGCGGGTCGACCGACGTGCTCGCTTCGGCCGACGGGTACGGCGCGAGCGGCGCTCGCGACGCCGACTTCGAGCGCGAGCGCGAGGCGACCCGGGAGGCGGGGAAGCTGTTCGGCATCCACGCGGGCGAACGCGACCCCGACGACATCGACGCGGCGCTCGACCTCGAACCGGACTTCCTCGTCCACCTCGTCCACTCGCGGGCGCGGCACCTCGACCGCATCGAGGCGCTGGGGGTTCCGGCGGTGGTCTGCCCCCGGTCGAACCTCGTGACGGACGTCGGCTTCCCGCCGATCGAGGAGTTGCTCGACCGGACGACCGTCGCGCTGGGGACGGACAACGTGATGACGAACGCCCCCTCGATGTTCCGCGAGATGGAGTTCGCGGCGAAGCTCACCGACCTCGACGCGCCCGAGGTGCTTCGCATGGCGACCGCGGCGGGCGCGGAGATCGCGGGACTCGACTGCGGCGTCGTCGAGCCGGGGCGCGACGCCCGCCTGCTCGTCCTCGACGGCGACTCGGACAACCTCGCCGGCGCGCGGGACCCCGTCAGAGCGGTGGTCCGACGCGCCGGCGCGAGCGACGTGGAGCGCGTGCTCGGCTAGCGTTCGCTAGCGTTCAGGCGTCGTCGACCGGTCGCAGGTGCTCGCAGTCGCCGGCGGTGACCCGCACCGGGCCGTCGCCGGTCTCCACGAGGAGCGTTCCGGGGGACTCGACGTCGACCGCCCGCCCGACGATCTCGCCGCCGGGCGTCTCGACCCGGACGCGCTGGCCGAGCGTGAGCGCCGACTCGCGCCACGCGGGCAGGACCGCGTCGAGGTCGTCCCGCAGGTCGTCGAACTCGGCGAGCAGACGCTGGACGAACTCCCGGCGGTTCACCGCTCCTCCCTCGGCCCGGAGGCTCGTCGCCCCCGCCGGGAGGTCCTCCCGGGTCGCCTCGACGTTGACGCCGACGCCGACGACGAGCCACTCGACGCGGTCGGTCTCGCCCCGGGCCTCCGTGAGGATCCCCGCGAGCTTCCGCGCTCCACCCGCCTCGTCCGGGACGAGCACGTCGTTGGGCCACTTGATGCGGGCGTCGACGCCCGCCTCGCGGGCCGCGCGGGCCGTGGCGACGGCGGCGGCGAGCGTGTACAGCGGCGCGCGTGCCATGGGGAGGTCCGGCCGGCAGACGGCGCTCAGGTAGACGCCGCCGGGCGGGGAGTCCCAGTCGCGGTCGAGGCGGCCGCGCCCGCCGGTCTGCGCGTCGGCGACGACCACCACGTCGCCCGCGCCCGACTCGGCGAGTTCCCGGGCGCGGCGGTTGGTGCTGTCGATGCTCGCGTGGTGTTCGACGGTGAACGGGGCATCGAGGCCGAATTCGAGCGCCTCGGAGCCCGAGTCGGGGACGCCGGCGAGGCGGTACCCCGCCTCGTCGCTCTCGACGTCGAATCCCGCCTCGCGGAGCGCCTCCACGTGCTTCCAGACGGCGGCCCGGGAGACGCCGAGGTCGTCGGCCAGCGCCGGCCCCGAGACGGGGCCGTCAGCGAGCGCGTCGAGCACCCGGCGTCGCGTCTCGTTCATGCGACGGGATTACCGGCGACGGCTCTTCTAGGTGTGTGTTCCGATCGAGTCGGACGACCGACCGCACGCGGAACCGGCCGCCAGACCGATCGGCGGTGCGGTCGTACCGATCGGAACGTGGCGTCCGCTTCGTGACGTTCGTCCCGTCGTCGCGACACCGACGGGCGCGTTCAGTCCGGGGGCGGGTCAGAACGGCACGTCGTCGGGGTCGTAGCCGAACGGCGCGTCCGAACCGAGGCCCGTCTCCGCGTGTACCGTGTCGATCTCGGGTATCTCCTGGACCATGCGCGTCTTCAGCGCCTGTACGGTCATGGGCGAGATGCCACAGCCGCTGCAGGCCCCGCCGAGGGCGATGGTGACGCTCCGTGCCTCGACGTCGAGGTCCTGGATCGCGGCGCTCCCGCCGTGCATCTGGATCTGCGGGAAGTTGCGCATCATGAACCGAGAGATGCGCTCTCTGAGTTCCTCCTCGTCTACCTGTTCGACGCTCATCACCGGAGAGGAGGGAGCGCCCGGCCTTAGCGGCGTCGCTCGCGTCGGACCGGGGAGGTCGTCAGTTCCACGTCACCCAGGCGAGCGCGAGCAGTCCCACCGCCTGCAGGAACTGGAGGGCACCGACGGCGCGAACCGCGGACGGCGGCAGGGCGGTCTGGACGCCGACGTAGTAGAACGCGAGGACGTTGGCCGCGAGCAGACAGCAGGCGAACACGAGCAGGCCGAAGGTCTGTCTGGTTCGGAACTCGAGGTGGTTGCGTCCCCAGACGTAGGCGAAGCTGAGGAGTAGTCCGACGTTCACCGCGGTCGCGACGCGGGCGACGTCCAACCAGCCGACCATGCCCCGTTTCGGAAACGAGGGGGCGAATAGACTTTCCCAACTCCGGCCCGAATCAGTCGGTCTTCGCGATGATCTCCTCGACGGTTTCCCAGTGGTGGCGCACGCGGTCGCTCGGGAGGTACACCGCACCGTACCCGCCCCCGCCCTCCTCGACGATGCCGTTCGACTGGAGCACCTGCAGGTGGTGACGGACCGTCTTGTAATCGAGATCGAGTGCCGACGCGAGCTGATTCGCATTGCGCGGTCGCTCCGCGACCGCCTGGAGCAACCTGGTTCGATTGCGCCCCCCGCGCGTACCGGCCAGGACGTACCAGAGATCCCCCTTCATCGTTCGCTTCCCCGGGTGTCGAAGGCACGCGCTCCTCGCCGTGCTGATTGTGATCGTCTCTCCATAGCTGGTCACTCACCGCGCAGGTGGCCCGGCACGCGAGCGGCGACCCTCTCGGGCGTACCGAGGGGCGGCACGCGTTTATCCCCTGCGGCTAGCGCCCCCGTTAGAGTAGATCAGCACACCGACACACTACCACGACTGGAAATTTTGATACTTGGTACGGGATTTAGCGATGTATCTATGCCCGATCCGCCCAATTAGAATAATTTTCGGAGGGTTATTGGGGTCTAAATTGGGGAAATCGATAAAAATCTAATCAGAGTACCTTGGTTGAAGACCCCATGACAGATACAAACCGACGGACGGTTCTCAAGTTGCTCGGCGTAGCGGGTGCGGCGAGCGCGGTCGGTGGCGCCGGATTCGTCACGGCGAGCCAGCAGGACGGGGACGAGAGCACGGACAGCGGCACGTTCCCCGGCAGCGAGGGCGGGCTCAAGACCGGCGGCGTTCGGATCGGTCACCTCGCCCCCGACGCGCCCCCGGTGGACGTGTTCCTCGGGTTCGACGCCGAGTTCGACCCGGCGAGTTCGTCCCCGGTGCTCGCCGGTCTCGAGTACGGGAACTTCGAGCCGAGCACTACGGCGCGGTACTTCGAGGTGCCGGTCGGTACCTACGCGCTGAAGGTGACGCCCGCCGACGACCCCGGGACGGTCCTGATCGACGTCCCCGAGTTCAGGGTGACGAACGGGCGTGACTTCACGGTTCTCGCCGTCGGCGAGGCCGCGCCGGAGAACGACGAACCCGCGCTCGAAGCGCAGGTGATCGAGGACGTCGAGGGCCGGGGGAACCCCGACCCCTCCTCCGGGCAGGCGGCGGTCCGGTTCGTCCACGCCTCGCCCGACGCGGGTGCCGTCGACATCGTCCTCGGCGACGAGACGGTCGCCGAGAGCGTCGAGTTTAGCGCGGTGAGCGACTACGTCCTGGTCGAGAACGGCTGGCAGGTGCTGCAGATCCAGTCCGGCGGGTCGCCCGTGGCCGTCCTGCAGGCGTACTTCCCGAGCGGGACGAAGTCGACCATCTACGTCATCGGCGAAGCCGCTCCCGAGGCGGCGGGCGCGGTCGCGGACAACGAGACGAACGTCTCGAACGACACCAACCTCACGAACGACACGAACGTCTCCGACAACGTGACGAACGTCACTAACGAGACGAACGACACCAACGTCACTAACGTCACCAACGACACGAACGCGACCAACCTCACCAACGACACCAACGTCTCGGACAACCTCACCAACGGTACCAACGAGACGAACGCCACGAACGTCACCGGCAACGCGACGAACCTCACGAACGACACGAACGTCTCCGACAACGTCACCAACGTCACCAACGACACGAACGATACCAACGTCACCGGTAACGAGACTAACGTGACCGGCAACGCGACGGACGTCTCCGGGCTGGCGACCGACGACCAGCCGCTCTCGACAGTGGCGACGGTCGACGCCGTCTCGCCGCTCGAGGTGACGCCGATCGACCTCGGCGGCGACGCGGTCGGCGGGGCGAACGGCAACGCGACGAACGTGACGAACGACACGAACGTGTCGGACAATCTCACGAACGACACCAACGTCTCGGACAACGTGACGAACGTCACCAACGAGACGAACGCCACGAACAACAGCACGCAGTAGTCGCAGTCGGTGACGGTAGTCCCACCGCGGGATGCGACGCGACGGAGGCGACCCGCGTCGCCCCGGTTCACGCCGTTCAGTCGATGACGACGAGCACGTCGCCCATGTCGACGCTCTGTCCCTCCTCGACGGCCACCTGGGTGACGGTGCCGCCGCGCTCGGCGACGACGTCGTTCTCCATCTTCATCGCCTCGAGCACGCAGAGCACGTCGCCCGCGCTGACCTCGTCGCCCTCCGCGACGTTCACCGAGAGGATCGTCCCCTGCATCTCGGCGTCGACCTGTTCGCCCTCCGCGCTCACGGCCGCACCGCTGCTTCCGTCGCTTCCATCGCCCCCACCGCGCGAGGAGCGACGCTGGCGCTGGGGTGCGCCCGAACCGCCCGAACCGCTCGAACCGCCCGCAGCGGGGAGCGCCGGACCGCCGCGCTCCTCCAGGCTCACCTCGAAGCGCTTGCCGTTGACCTCGACGGTGAACTCGCGCTCGGTGACCTCCTCGTCGTCACCCTCGTCCGCGGTGCCCGCGGGGCCCCACCGCTCCTGTGCGGCTTCCAGTTCGGCGGTGTCGAGTTCGTTGTCGAGGTAGTTCGTCGTGTGCGTGCCGGAGACGAACGCCTCGTCGGTGAGCATGAGACGGTGGAAGGGGATGACCGTCACGACGCCCTCGACGTCGAACTCGCGGAGCGCGCGCTTCGAGCGCGCGATGCACTCCTCGCGGTCCTGCCCCCAGACGATCAGCTTCGCGATCATCGAGTCGTAGTCGCCGACGACCGTGTCGCCCTGTCTGAGGGCGTCGTCCATGCGGACGCCGATGCCGCCCGGCGGGTCGTACGTCTCGAGTTTCCCGGTCGCCGGCGCGAAGCCGTTGGCCGCGTTCTCCGCGTTGATGCGGAACTCCATCGCGTGGCCGTCGATCTCGACGTCGTCCTGTGCGAAGGCGAGTTCCTCGCCCGCGGCGACGCGGATCTGCCACTTCACGATGTCGATCCCCGTGATCTCCTCCGTGGCGGTGTGCTCGACCTGGATGCGCGTGTTCACTTCGAGGAAGTAGAAGTCCGCGTCCCCGCCGAGCACTTCGTCGGCGTCGCGGTCGGGATCTTCCTCGACGAGGAACTCGACCGTTCCCGCGTTGACGTAGTCGGACGCGGCGACGCCCCGGCGGGCGGACTCGCCGATGCGCTCGCGGAGGTCGTCCGCGAGCGCCGGGGAGGGTGCCTCCTCGATGATTTTCTGGTGGCGGCGCTGGAGCGAGCAGTCGCGCTCGCCGAGGTGGCGGACGTTGCCGTGGTGGTCGGCGACGATCTGCACCTCGATGTGCCGGGGCGCTTCGAGGTAGCGTTCGAGGTAGACCGAGGGGTTGTCGAAGTACGCCTCGCCCTCGCGCTTCGCGCTCTCGAGTTGCTCCTCGGCCTCGTCAGGGTCGTGGACGACCTTCATCCCGCGACCGCCGCCGCCGCCCTCGGCCTTGATGGCGATGGGGTAGCCGTGTTCCTCGCCGAACGCGTGGATCTCCTCGACGGACTCGACCGGCTCGGTCGTGCCGGGGACGATCGGCACGCCCGCCTCCTGCATCACCTTCCGCGCCTTCGTCTTCTCGCCGAGTTGCTCCATCGAGTCGCTCGACGGGCCGATCCACGTGATTCCGTCCTCGTCCTCGACGCGCGCGGCGAACTCGGCGTTCTCGGCGAGGAACCCGTAGCCGGGGTGGATCGCGTCGGCACCCGCCTTTCGGGCGGCGTCGACGATCGCCTCCTGGTCCAGGTACGACTCGGCGGCACGCGCCGGTCCGACGTTGTACGCCTCGTCCGCGTACCGGACGTGGCCCGCGTTCTTGTCCGCTTCACTGTAGACGGCGACCGTCGAGATGCCGAGTTCCTCACAGGCGCGCATCACGCGCACCGCGATCTCACCTCGGTTGGCGACGAGAACCTTCTCGAACATGCCCGTCCATATCAGGAGTTGCCTGATAAATGTACGTGAAGCGTCCCGCGATTCTC
The DNA here is from genome assembly GCF_024228315.1 of Halomarina pelagica. Classification (NCBI taxonomy): domain Archaea; kingdom Methanobacteriati; phylum Methanobacteriota; class Halobacteria; order Halobacteriales; family Natronomonadaceae; genus Halomarina; species Halomarina pelagica. The sequence goes on along the minus strand of NZ_CP100454.1, from coordinate 3,486,900 downwards.
ACGGAACGGACACGCCCTCGAGTACCATGCTTCATGTGCTCCCCCGGCGAACTGGTTGGGTATGCGTTGTATCGGACACCGGGGGTGTCCCGCCCACGCGCCCGAGAACACGCTCCTCGCCGTCGAGCGCGCCGCGCCGCACGTCGACGCGATCGAGGCGGACGTGCGACGGTGCGGTTCGGGCGAACTCGTCGTCTTCCACGACGAGCGCCTCGGTCGCCTCACGGGCGCGGAGGGCCGGGTGAGCCGGACCGACTGGGCCACCCTCCGGACGCTCACCGTCGACGGGAGCGACGAGCGGATCCCCCTCCTGTCCGAACTCCTCGACGCCGTTCCCCCCGCGGTCGGCGTCAACGTCGAACTGAAGCACGCGGGGCTGGGCCGCGAGGTCGTCCGCCTCCTGGAGGGCGTCGAGAACGAGGTCGTCGTCTCGTCGTTCGAGCGGGCGGCGCTGCGGGAGGTGGGCGCGCGGAGTGACCTCCCGCGCGGCTACCTCTTCTCCCGCGAGTTCACGACGAAGAGTCGGTCGTGGCGGCGCGGGATCAGTCGGGCGCGGAAACTCGGCTGCGAGTACGCCCACCCCGAGTACCGGCTCTGTCTGGACGGCGTGCGGCGCGTCGCGCGGGCGCAGGACCTCGGGCTGTCGGTGAACGCGTGGACCGTCCCGAACCGCCGCTCGGTCAGAAAACTCCGACGGGCGGGCGTAGACGGCGTCATCGTGGACGACTGGCGAGTAGTCGGGTAGTCAGAACCGCTCCGCGCGATCGAATTCGCGTTCGTGACTGATGAATAATCCGTTGTTCAATCAGTCGGAATTATGTCATACAGACGTTTTCACGGTACAACGCCGCAGAGTCCCCATCCTCGACCCTCACGCTACAGAGCGAGAGGTGATCGGATCTCCATATTCCACAGAGCAAAGCGTAAGTCGCTCAGGGCCGTAGCTCGCGACATGGACACGCGGACTCGTGACGAGCGCGGCCGGTACGAGCCGACGTACTCCGCCGAGGAGATCCTCGCCGCGGTTCGGGAGTACGAACCCGCCGGAACGATGGAAGTCGCCGAGGCGGTCGGATGCGCGAGGCAAAACGCCGACTACCGGCTCCGGCGACTTCGCGACGCCGGAAAGGTATCGAGTAAGAAAGTCGGTCGGACGCTCGTCTGGTTCACCGCCGAGGAGGAGCACGCATGAGCGCCACTCGACGGATCATCCTCACCGAGGAGAACGGGCGGTGGGTTGCGGAGGATACGGAGACTGGTATCGCCGGACGGGGCGAAACGCGAGTCGTCGCTCTCGAAAATCTCGACGAAGCGATCGCCGAGGGCGTGAACGGAGGACGGTCCTCGACGGACGAGGAGCCGCCCGCAGCCCCGTTGTACGGCCTGATCGGCCTCGTCGACGAGGCCGAGGCGGGGCGCGTTCGGGAACGATCGCGTGCGTTCCGCGAGGAGTTCGACGAGCGGATCGACCGGACGCGCAGAGAACTATCGGACGGGAAGTGAATGCTTCTCGACTCGACGTTTCTCATCGATTTGATCGATCGCGATCCGGATGCGAAAGCGAAACTCGACGAACTGGCCGAGGCGTCGACGCCAGTTGCGTTCTCGGTACTCACCGCGTTCGAGGTCGGCGTCGGATTACACGGAACGGACGAGCGCGAGCGGTACGAACGGATCGTCGCGGCGATGACGGTTGTGCCGCTCGGACGCGCTGCGACACGGCGGGCGATCAGCATCCAGCGAACCCTCCGATCGCGCGGCGAGGAGATCGGGTCGGTCGACGCACTCATCGCAGGAACGGCCGCCGAACGCGACGAGAACGTCCTCACCCGAAACGTCGACGAGTTCGAGCGAGTGGGCGAGATCGCCGTCGAAACGCACTGAGGACTCCCGTCGATCGAAGGCGCTAGTACTCGACCACCGGCCGCGGTTCGAACGCGACGGCGAATTCCCCACCGATCGGAGAGAGGATTACTGACGGAGTCAGAAGCGCTCGGCGCGCCCCGCCGCCGTCCAGGGGTCGGTCGGCGCGAACTCCGGCACGCGGCGCGTGCGGCGGCGCGTCGCCTCGACCCGCCCCGCGAACGCCCAGCGCCTGCCGTCCCACGTCTCCCCCTCCTCGCCGTTCGCGGCGAGGAGCGCCGCCTGCCGGCTGAGGTGGGCGTTCAGCGCGGCGACGATGGCGGCGGCCTCGTCCGAGTCCGCGTCCTCCGGGAGTCCGATCCTCATAGGGGTATGTTGCCGTGCTTGCGGCTCGGCTGCTGCTTGCGCTTGCTCCGGAGCATCTCCAGGTCGTGGACGAGCCGTCGACGGGTGTCGGTCGGTTCGAGCACGGCGTCGACGAACCCGCGGTCCGCCGCCACGTAGGGGCTGGCGAACGCCTCGCGGTACTCGTCGATGAGTTCCTCGCGGCGCGTCTCCGGATCGTCGGCGTCGGCGAGTTCCTCGCGGTAGAGGATGTTCACCGCGCCCTGGGGTCCCATGACCGCGATCTCGGCGGTCGGCCAGGCGTAGTTGACGTCCGCGCCGATGTGTTTCGACGCCATGACGTCGTACGCGCCCCCGTAGGCCTTGCGCGTGATGACGGTGAGCAGCGGGACCGTCGCCTCGGAGTAGGCGTAGAGCAACTTCGCGCCGTGTTTGATGATGCCGCCGTGTTCCTGATCGGTGCCGGGCATGAACCCCGGCACGTCCACGAACGTCACGATCGGGACGTTGAACGCGTCGCAGAAGCGCACGAACCGCGCGCCCTTGAGCGAGGCGTCGATGTCGAGCGTCCCCGCGTTCACGCGCGGCTGGTTCGCCACGATCCCCACCGAGTGGCCGTCGAGGCGGGCGAAGCCGACGACGAGGTTGCGCGCGTAGGAGCGCTGCACCTCGAAGAACGAGTCCACGTCCACGACGCCGTCGACGACGTCGATTATGTCGTAGGGCTTCTGTGGCCTGTCGGGGACGATGTCGAGGAGGTCCTCGTCGGCGCGCTCGGGGTCGTCCCACGGCTCGACCCGCGGCGGGTCCTCGACGTTGTTCGACGGCAGGTACGAGAGCAGGTGTCTGATGTCGTCGAGCGCCCCCTCCTCGTCCGCCTCGGAGAAGTGGGCGACGCCGCTGGTTCCGGCGTGGGTCTCCGCGCCGCCGAGTTCCTCGAAGCCGACCTCCTCGCCCGTGACGGTCTTGATGACCTCGGGGCCGGTGATGAACATGTGGCTCGTCTCCTGCACCATGAAGACGAAGTCCGTGATGGCGGGCGAGTAGACCGCCCCGCCGGCGCACGGACCCATGATGGCCGAGATCTGCGGGACGACGCCGCTGGCCTGCTGGTTGCGGTGGAAGATGTCGGCGTAGCCCGCGAGCGAGGCGACGCCCTCCTGGATGCGCGCGCCCGCGGAGTCGTTGAGCCCGACGATGGGCGCGCCGACCTCCATCGCTCGATCCATCACCTTGCAGACCTTCTCGGCGAACACCTCGCCGAGCGACCCGCCGAAGACGGTGAAGTCGTGGGCGAAGACGAACACCTGGCGGCCGTCGACCTCGCCGTAGCCCGTCACGACGCCGTCGCCGGGGATCTGGCGCTCCTCCATGCCGAAGTTGTGGCTACGGTGGGTACGCAACTGGTCGAACTCCTCGAACGTCCCCTCGTCGAGGAAGTACTCGACGCGCTCGCGGGCGGTCAGCTTCCCGCGGTCGTGCTGGGCCTCGATTCGGTCCTCGCCGCCTCCCAGTTCGGCGCGCGCGCTCTTCTCGCGCAACTCCTCGATCCGGTCCTCCATCGTCATGGTTGAGTATCGGGGGTCCGTGTAGCCGCCTCAAAAGGGTACCGGGAAACACCTATCGGCCGGCCGCGAGTACGACCGCCCATGGCACGCGACCGTGACCTGCCGCCCATTCTGGCGGTCGGCGACGTGCTCGATCGCATCGAGCGCGAATCTGACGCCGACGTGAGCGACGAGATCGGCGACCTGCGCGACGCGCTCGACCGGCTCGCGGAGCGCGAGGAGGTCGGGCGGGCGTCCGTCCTGGACGACGTCGACGAGCGCCTGCTGGCGCTCCGCGAGCGTCTCTCCGGCGACGCCGACTGGTACGCCCAGGCGATCGAGAACCGGATCAGGCAGTATCGGGACGCGTCTGCCGCCGCGAGCGAGACCCTCTCCGTGTCCGCCCCCCGCCTCGAACGGGACGGGTCGGAACTGGACGTGTCGCGCGCCGTCGCGACCACGGCGCACCTCCGGGGGATGCTCGTCAACCGGGGCGAGGCGTCAGACGCGGTCGTCGTCCTCACGTTCTACGCTCCCGACGGAGCGACCGTCAGGACGGTCGAGACGCGGGCGTACCGCCTCGAGGCGGGCGCGCAGCGCGACCTGGACGAGACGGTGTACGTCCCCGAGGAGGCGGACTACTACGCCGTCGCCGTCCTCGCCCCCGGCGACCCGCGCACCGTCGGCGGGGAGACGAACGAGGCGGGCGAAGGGGACAGGCCGACCGAAGCGCAGGCGGACCGGAGCCCGGACGCGGGAGACGGAGAGGAATCGGAGAAGGAACGCTCCGCCGACGGTCGCGAGGAAGCGGACCGGACGGCGACCGTCGAGTAGTCGCGCCCGCTCTGCCGGCGACGCGACTCGCAGTATCGGTCCCGTCGACCCGAATCGTACCACCTTTTGCGTCCACTCGCCTACGCCTCGGCGTGGAGAACGTCACCGACCGCACGAGCAACCCCTTCGGGATGCGTCCGCCCTGTGAACGGTACGTCGCCGGGTACGGCGACGCGAACGCAGACTTCCACGTCGTCGGGGACCACCCCGGCGTACACGGCGGCGTCGAGCCGCGCTCGGCCGCGGGCGGGACGGCGTCGTCCGGGGAGGAGGTCGGCGTTCCGTTCACGAACGACGCCGGGTTGCGTCTCCAGCGGGCGCTCGTCGACGCCGGACTCCTCGAGACGGCCGGCGAGCGCCCGACGGTGAACCGGACGTTCCTCTCGTACCTGCACATGTGCGTCGTGGAGGGAACGCCGACCGAACGCGAGTACGTCGAGATGGAGCGGTTCTTCGACGCCGAGCTTCGAGCCATCGCCGCGCACGTCCTCCTGCCGGTCGGCGAGCGCGCGACGCGGCACGTCATCCAACAGTACACCGCCCGCCCCCCGACGCTCGCAGACGACATGGCGAGCCTGCACGGAACCGAACTCCTCGGGGGTGGCTTCCTCGTCTACCCCGTCCGCGACCCGAGCGAGTGGACCGACGGCGACAGGGAGCGACTCGTGGACGCGCTGACCGACCTGCAGGCCACCGACTTCTACCGCGAGGTGGACCTCGGGCGCTTCCTCCCCGACGGCGACTCCTACCGCGTCCGCTAGCGCAGCAGGACGAACGCGGCGTAGCACGCCGCCGTCGCGACCCCGGCGGCAGTGATCGAGAAGACCGTCACGCGGAGCGCGCCGCGCGCGTCCGCTCGGCGGTTCGCCGGGCTCCTGACGAGGCCGCGGGTGCCTCCCGAGCCGGTGAAGTCGTAGCGACCGGCCAGGGCGAGGCGCACGCAGAAGGCCGTCCGCGCCTGTACGAGCCACTCCAGGCCCAGCGCGAGAGGAACGAACAGGCCCAGCACGAGCGCGTTCGGCGCGCCGGCGGCGACGATCACGACGAGGTACGCGACGGCACCGACGAACCCGACCGCGGCGTAGCGGTATCGCCGCCACCGCTCGGCGCGACCGATGTTGCAGTGGCCGGGGTCGTAGTCGTTCATCGCCCCCGGCTCGGAGCGTCGCTCGACGGACGGTGCCGGGGACCGAGCACGGCGTTCATCGTCGCCTCTAGGTCGGGCGGACGTATATACCGACGGCTGTCACGTCGGCGGTGCCGGAGGGCGTGACCGTCCGTCTCTCAGAGCGGCGGTACGATGTAGACCCCCTTCTCGGGCGTGAGAAACAGGTCGTAGAGGTTGAGCGCGACGACGCCGATGACCGCCAGGAGCACGACCGTCCGCAGCGCCCAGAGCCACAGCGGGGCGATCCCGTCGCTTCCCATCCCCTGTCGCAGTTCGTCCATCGCGTCGCGGCCCATGACCCAGCCGACGAAGACGACGACCAGGAGGACGGTGATCGGCAGGAACAGCGCGACCGCGATGCCGTCGAACCAGCTGAGCCACGCGGTGTCCCACGCGGAGGGGACGCCGAGCAGGAAGATGATCGCGCCGAGCCCGGCCGCGGTCGGCACCCGCGAGAGCCCCTGATCGACGAGGTACGAGGTGACCGCCTCGAGCAGGCTGATCGAGGACGACAGCGCCGCGATGAGGACGACGAGGAAGAACACGACGCCGACGACCCGGCCGAGCGGCAGGTTCGCCAGCGCGGTCGGGATGGCGACGAACACGGCACCCGGGCCGCCCTCGCCCGGATTACCGGTCTGCGTCGCGAGCAGCGGGAGGACGACGAGGCCGGCGAGTACGCCGACGAACGTGTTCGAGACGGCGATGGTGACGCCGTCGGTGAAGAGATTGTCGTCCTTTCCGATGTAGGACGCGTAGGTGATCATCACGCTGAACCCGACCGAGAGCGAGAACAGCGCCTGGCCGACCGCCGCCGGGATGACGGTACTCGCGTTCGAGGCGATCGCCCCCGGCTCGAACGAGAACAGGAACTCGTAGCCCTGACCCGCCCCCGGGAGGGTCGCGGCGAAGACGGCCAGGCCGAGCAGGAGGACGACGATGCTCGGTACCATGAACTTCGTCGCGAGTTCGATGCCGCGCTCGATGCCGAGGGCGACGATGACGACCGTGATGAGCATGAAGGCCGCGTGGAAGGCGACGGCCTCCGGGCCCGCCGAGACCGCTCCGAAGTAGTCCCCCGGGGCGACGAGCGCGTTTCCGTTGAGGCTCCCGACGACGTACCGGATGACCCAGCCGCCGACGACGCTGTAGTACGAGAGCGTCCAGAAGCTCCCGACGATACCGAGCGCGCCGACGAATAACCACTGCGACCGACCGAGTCGTTTGAAGGCGTTGATCGCGTCGAGGTGCGTTCGGCGGCCGATGACGAACTCGGCGAGCAGCGCCGGTATGCCGATGACGACCACGGCGAGCAGGTACACCGCGAGGAACGCGGACCCGCCGGAGGAGGCCGTCTGGAACGGGAATCGCCAGATGTTCCCGAGACCGACGGCGCTCCCGATGGCCGCCAGTATGAACCCGACTCTCGTAGCCCATGTCTCTCGTTCTACCATGTTTGAAACGTGCACACGGAGACCGCCTATAAACACCACGAAACTCCGTGACGCGGACGGCGGTGGAGGCGGAGCCGATCTCCGACGGGGCAAGCGGCGATCCCCGGCGCGACTCGCCGCGCCGGGACGCAATTGCAAGGTGACCGTCTTAGTGCTCGGCGCGGCGAGGGTCGCGAGTGGACGGGGACGAGTCGAGACATATTCGACTGGCCAGCGCAATCGGGACCGACTACCGGGGTACGTCCGGCCCCGCCGTGGAGTGGGTGCTCGTCGACGGTAACCGCCTCGTCATCACCGGCGTCCTCAGCGCCGCGGTCGGCGCGCTCACGTACCTCCTCATCCAGTTCGACCTGCTCCTCGTCGGTCCGGGATCGACGCTTCCGACGCTCCTCGGGAGCGGGATCACGTCCGGCCTGCTGACGCTCATCACCGTCGCGCTCTCGATCAACCAGCTCATCCTGTCGCGCGTCTTCGGCTCGCCGAACGGCCTCGGCGAGCGCCTGGACGCGACGATCGACTTCCGATCGACCGTCGAGGACGTCGCCGACCGGCCGTCCAGCCCGAACGACCCGGCGACGTTCATCGCGTTCGTCGGGCGGACGATGGGGGAGCAGATCGATCGACTCCGGGCGTCGATGGCGGGGAACTCGGCGGACGGGGAGGGGACGCTCGACGAGTACCTCTCGGCCATGGAGGGGTACGCCGACGGTCTCGCCGACACGTACGAGCACGACGGGAGTACGGTCGCGCTGCTCTCCTCCCTGCTCGGTCCGGCCTACGCCGACAACCTCGTCGCGACGAAGCACGTCCTGAAACAGCGTCACCACCTCCTCCCCGCGGAGGCGAACGATCACCTCGAGAAGGTGTACGAACTCCTGAAGGCGATCGCGATCATGCGCCAGTTCTTCAAGACGATGGCCATCCAGCGCGACCTCGCCCGGCTCTCGCGACGGCTCGTCTTCCTCGGGCTGTTCGCGCTGCTCGTCACCGTCTGGCTGACGCTCGTCGAGACGCGCTCGGACGTGGCGATCCCGGCGGGACTCCTCCCCGTCGTGGTGAGCGTCGCCTTCGCGATCATCGCCTCGCCGGTCGCCCTCCTCGGCGCGTACATGATCCGGATCGCCACCGTCTCGCTGTTCAGCGTCTCCGTCGGGCCGTTCATCCCCCCGGAGGAACGGTCGTCGATGGGGAGCGACGGGAGGTGAGGGGGGAACGGGCGTCGTCTGCCCGCCCTCGCTCGCCTCCGCACATCCATCCTTCACACGGCGATCCCTCACACGGCGACCCCTCACACGCCCATCCACCACGCCCGTTCCGCTAATCGCGGCTACGCCTCGCCGTAGACGGGGACCGCCGCGCCGCTGGTGACGCTCGCCGCGTCCGAGCAGAGGAACAGGACCACCTCGGCGATGTCGGCGGGGTCGACCCACGTCTCGTGGTCGGCCTCGGGCATCATCTCGCGGTTCGCCGGGGTGTCGATCACGCTCGGCATGATGGCGTTCGCGCGGACGACGCCCCGGTTCTCCTCGGCGATCGTCTCGGTGAGCAGTCGCACGCCCGCCTTCGAGGCGCGGTAGGGACCGTCCCCCTCGCCGCCCTCGAGCGAGGAGCGGGCGGAGACCGAGACGATCGACCCCTCCGTCTCCGTCAGGTGCGGGAGGGCGTGCTTCGAGGCGAGGAACATCGTCTTCAGGTTCACGTCGAAGAGGAGATCGAACGTCTCCACGTCGGTCGACTCGATGGCGTCGCCGCCGCGCCAGGTCCCCGCGACGTTACAGAGCGCGTCGAGTCGTCCGTGGTCGTCCGCGACCTCCCCGATCACCCGCGCGACGTCGTCCTCGTCGGTGAAGTCGGCCTCGTAGAAGTGGACGCCCTCGCCCGCGTCCAGCAGGGCGTCCTCGTCGCTCGGTTCGACGACGTCCGCCGCGGCGACGGTCGCGCCCGCGTCGCGGAACGCCTCGCAGACGGCGCTTCCGAGCGCGCCGCTCGCGCCCGTGACCAGCGCGACCTGTCCGCCGAAGTCGAAGGTGTGGGACATGCGATCACGGACGGTCGCCGGGCGGATAAACCTACGTCGCGCTCGCGATCACGGTTCGAGGACGAGTTTCCCGAGGAAGCTCTCGCCCAGCACGTCGCGCTGGGCCCGGCTCGCCTCCGCGAGCGGGTAGGTGCGGGCGACCTCGGGGACCACCGACCCGGTCGCCATCAGCCGCGCGAGCCGCGAGAGGACGGCGCTCGTGTCGTCGGTGTTGTACATGCTCATCAGCTGGAAGCGCAGGTCCTTGCCCTTCGACGGCCCCATCGGGACGGTCGCCTCCGAGGCGGTGTTCCCGATGCCGACGATCCGGGCGCGCTCCGCGGCCACCTCCGCGTCGAACGGGAAGTACTCGTTCGTGATCGTATCGAGGATCACGTCCGGCGCGCCCGCCGACCGGACGGCGTCCGCGAGGTCGTCCCGGCGGTAGTCGAGCACCGCGTGCGCGCCGAGGTCGCGCAGGTGGTCGTGGTACGCCTCGCTCGCGGTCGTGACGACCCGCGCGCCAGTCGCGGCGGCCAGCTGGACGGCGACGTGGCCGACCCCGCCGCTCCCGCCGTGGACGAGACACGTCTCGGCGGGTTCGAGCCCGGCGTGGAAGACGAGCGCCTGCCACGCCGTCACGCCGACGAGCGCCATCGCCGCCCCCTCCGCGAACGAGACCCCCTCGGGGAGTTCGGCGACGAGGCCGGCCGGCGCGACCACGCGCTCCGCGTACGTCCCCTGGCGGTCGCTCCCGAGGCCGGTCGCGTAGACGCGGTCCCCCTCGGCGAACCCGTCGACGCCCTCGCCGACGGCGTCCACCACGCCCGCCACGTCGGACCCCGGGATCATCGGGAGTTCGGGCGGCGCGTACTCGCCCGTGCGGAAGTAGGTGTCGACGGGGTTGACGCCGATCGCGCGGGCCTCGATGCGGACCTCGCCGTGGCCCGGGTCGGGCGCGTCGAGGTCGTCGAGTTGCAGTACCTCCGGGCCACCGGTCTCGTGGTAGCGAATCGCGCGCATGGCCGCCACGAGGACGCGGGGGGCGATAAAGCCATCCGACCGGTCCGGGAGCGGCGACAGTCGCCGCGAGGGATACGTACTCGGCGTGGACCGATCCCGCTCAGGTGTAACGATTTGTGCCCCCGCGCCGTACCGCCGGCATGAGCATCGACACCCGCTGTCCCGACTGCGACGTCTCAATGATCCGGGCCGAACCCGTCACCTCCTCCGAGGGCGACCGGCTGACGCTCGTGACCGAGCGGGCGCGGCGTCGGGCGATCGGACCGGCCGCGATGCTGACCGTCGAGGCGTACGTCTGTCCGACCTGTCACCTCGTCCGGTGGTACGCCGACCGCACTTGATCGCGAGTATCGTACCTGTGGAGGGATGCGCGACCGATCGTCGGTCGTGGGATCTATCACGACGTACGATACTCGCGATGAGCGCCGACGCGAAAGGGGTTTGTCGGCGGGTTTCGATGCGGACGACATGGGGCTGAAACGCGTCGGCACGTCGCTGTTCGGGTTCGGGCTGTTCCTCGGGAGCGTCGTCGCCGTGGTCTTCGGAATCGGGAGCGCTCGCACGACGGCGGCGTGCCGACCCGGAGTCGATCCGCAGTACTCGATCGCACGGTTCGACCTCGTCCCCGTCTCCCTGCTCCGCGAGACGCCGCTCTCCGGCCTCGTACGCCCCGAGATCGTCGTCTCGAACGGCTGCACGAGCTACACCGTGAGCGTCCTCGTCCAGTGGGCCGCCGTCTTCGTCGTCCTCGGCCTCGTCGTCGGCGGGATCGGGGTCTTCCGCTCTCGTCCCTGATCCGTTCGTCCGCCTCAGATTTCCGCAATCCGAGAATTTATCAATGGAGGTCGTGACACGTCGGATACCCGACGCAGGTTCACTGCGGTTGGGTGTTGCGCGCTCGCGTGGCGTCGACGGCCACATCGGCACCAGCTGTGAAGCTGTACTAACCGTTGGCATCCTCTCGGCGGTCGACGCGACGCACGTCGCGCGCTCGTGGCTTACATCGAACGATCGGCGGTCTCCCCCCCGCCGTCGTTCTCGACGGACGTCCCCCCAGTTCCGACGGCGACCAGAGGGTGCGGCCGTCGCGTCTCCTCCGCCGGTCGCCGTCCCTATCACTGTCTCTCGTCTCCTCCCCTCTCGTCCCGTCTCGTCTCGTCCTATCCCGTCCCGTCTCGTCTTCGTCACTCCCCTCGTTCCCCTCGTCGTCCCGTCGTCGCCCCCGTCACCGGGGCGCGTGGGTGCTGCCACCGAACCGGCGGGATTTATGCGCCCGCCAGTCCCGGTTCCGCCTGATGAAGCTTCACGAATATCAGGCGAAGGGAGTATTCGCCGAGGCGGGCATTCCGGTCCCCGAGTCGGAACTCGCCGAGACCGTCGACGAGGTCGTCGACGCCGCGGGGCGCATCGGCTACCCCGTGGCCGTCAAGGCGCAGGTGCAGGTCGGCGGCCGCGGCAAGGCCGGGGGAATCGAACTCGTCGACGACGAGGCGGAGGCGCGCGAGGCCGCCGACGCCATCCTCGGGATGGACCTCAAGGGCCTGCACGTCGGGAGCGTGCTGGTCGAGGAGGCCGTCGACTTCACCGACGAACTCTACGTCGGCGTCACGATGGACCGCACCGTGGGCCGCCCGGTCGCCATGGTCTCCACGCGGGGCGGGGTGAACATCGAGGAGGTCGCCGAGGAGGACCCCGACGCCATCGCGCGCGTCCACGTCGACCCCTCGTTCGGCATGCACCCCTACCAGGCGCGCAACGCCGTCTACGACGCGGGCGTGGACCGCGAGGTCGCCCGCGACGTCGCCTCGGTGCTGACGACGCTCTACGACCTCTGGGACGACAAGGACGCGACCGACATCGAGGTCAACCCGCTCATGGTCACGGCGGACGACGAGGTGATCGCCGCCGACGCCGTGATGAACGTCGACGACGACGCGCTGTTCCGCCACCCCGACCTCCGGGAGATGGAGGAGGAGGGCGACGTCGACGGGGACGACCTCGAGGCGAAGGCCGACGAGTACGGCTTCGACTACGTCCGCCTCGACGGCGACGTCGGCATCATCGGCAACGGCGCGGGCCTCGTCATGACGACGCTCGACCTCGTGGACTACTACGGCGGCGCGCCCGCCAACTTCCTCGACATCGGCGGCGGCGCGAAGGCCGAGCGCGTGACGAACGCGCTCGACATGGTCTTCTCCGACCCGAACGTCGAGAGCGTCGTCTTCAACATCTTCGGCGGGATCACCCGCGGCGACGAGGTGGCGAAGGGCATCAACGAGGCGCTGGAGAGCTTCGAGGAGATCCCGAAACCGGTCGTCGTCCGCCTCGCGGGCACGAACGCCGAGGAGGGCATGGAGATCCTGAACACCGACCTCGTGACGGTCGAGGGGACGCTGGAGGAGGCCGTCCAGCGTGCCGTCGAATTCGCGGACGCGGAGGGTGAACAATGAGCATTCTGGTCGACAACGACACGCGCGTCGTGGTACAGGGCATCACCGGCGGCGAGGGCAAGTTCCACACCGAGCAGATGGCGGAGTACGGCACGAACGTCGTCGCCGGCGCGGTCCCCGGAAAGGGCGGACAGGACGTGAACGGCATCCCCGTCTACGACACCGTCGCCGGGGCCGTCGAAGAGGAGGACGCGGACGCGAGCGTCGTCTTCGTCCCGCCGGCGTTCGCCGCCGACGCCGTCTTCGAGGCGCTCGACACCGACCTCGACCTCGTGGTCGCCATCACCGAGGGCGTCCCCCAGCAGGACATGGCGCGCGTCTACAAGCGCCTCTCGGAGGTCGACACCCGGCTGATCGGGCCGAACTGCCCCGGCCTCATCACCCCCGGCGAGGCGAAACTGGGCATCCTGCCGGGCAACATCTTCGCCGAGGGGAACGTCGGCCTCGTCTCGCGCTCGGGTACCCTGACCTACCAGGTCGTCGACAACCTCACCAAGCGCGGCATCGGCCAGTCCACCGCCGTCGGCATCGGCGGCGACCCGATCATCGGGACGGACTTCGTCGACGCGCTCTCGCTGTTCGAGGACGACCCCGAGACCGAGGCCGTCGTCATGTGCGGCGAGATCGGCGGCGAGGACGAGGAGGAGGCCGCCGCCTTCATCAAGGAGCACATGGACACGCCCGTCGCGGGCTTCATCGCCGGGCGGACGGCCCCGCCGGGCAAGCGCATGGGCCACGCGGGTGCCATCGTCTCCGGGTCGGGGACCGGCACCGCCCAGAGCAAGATCCAGGCGCTCAACGACGCGGGCGTCCCCGTCGGCGACACGCCCGACGAGGTCGTCGAGAACGTCGAGCAGTTCCTGTAGACCCCCTCCCCCTACCCGATCGCTTTTTGGTCCCCGCGTCCGCACGCCACCCGATGAGCGACTGGGACGCAGACCGGTACGACGACCGCCACGGCTTCGTCTCCGAGTACGGCCGCGACGTGCTGGACCTGCTCGCGCCCGAGCGCGGCGAGCGCGTGCTCGACCTCGGCTGCGGCACGGGACACCTCACCGCCGCCATCGCGGACGCGGGGGCGACCGCGGTGGGCGTCGACCGCGAGCGTTCGATGCTGGCGGAGGCGCGGGTCGCCCACCCCGACGCGGCGTTCGTCGAGGGGGACGCCCGCGCGCTCCCCCTCCGGGGCGGCCTCGACGCCGTCTTCTCGAACGCCGCGCTCCACTGGGTGCCCGAGGCGGACGCCGGGCGCGTCGCGGGCGAGGTGGCGCGCGTCCTCCGTCCGGGCGGCCGGTTCGTCGCCGAACTGGGCGGGGCGGGCAACGTCGAGAGCGCGCGGACGGCCCTGCACGCCGAACTCGCGGCGAGGGGGGTCGATCCGGCCGACCGCGACCCGTGGTACTTCCCGAGCGTCGGGACGTACGCGACCGTCCTCGAGCGCGCGGGGTTCGAGGTCGCGTACGCCCGCCTGTTCGACCGACCCACGGAACTCGACGGCCCGGAGGGACTGCGGGAGTGGCTCCGGATGTTCTGCGGGTCCTTCCTCGACGCCGTGGACGACCGCGAGGCGGTCGCGCGAGCGGTCGAGGATCGACTGGCGGGGCGGTACGACCCCGACCGCGAGGCGTGGACGATGGACTACCGGCGGCTCCGCGTGGTCGCTCGCCTCCCGCCCGCGGCGTCGCGGTAGCCCCCGAACGAAGCCTTTAGTCCGCGGCGACCCTCGATACGGTATGCGAGCCCAGCCCCCCGGTCCCTCCGGCTACCCCGTCGTGGGCAACACCTACCACTACGCTCGCGATCCGTTCTCGTTCATGGACGCCGTCCGGCGCGCCTACGGCGACGTGGCGCGGTTCACGCTCGGTCCCGTCGACGCCTACATGCTGTCGAACCCGGACGACGTGGAGCGCGTGCTCGTCACCGAGGAACCGACGTTCCGCAAGGCGGACTTCGGGGACGAGGCGGTCCACGCCCTGCTCGGGAAGGGCCTGCTCCTGAGCGAAGGGACCTTCTGGGAGGAGCAACGTCGCCTCGCCCAGCCCGCGTTCACCATGGGTCGCGTCAGCGGACTCGTGGAGACGATGGCGGAGAAGACGGCCGCGACGCTCGATGAGTGGACCGACGGCGAGACGATGAACGTCCACCTCGAACTGGCCCGCCTCACGGTCGAGATCATCGTCGAGGCGATGTTCGGCACGGAGATCGACGAGCGGACGGTCCGAACGGTGCAGGACAACCTCGAACCGCTCGGCGCGCGCTTCGAACCCGACCCGATCCGCTTTCTCGTCCCCTCGTGGGTGCCGAGCGCGGAGAACCGCGAGTACTACGACGCCCTCTCGACGCTCGAAGGCGTCGTCGAGGACCTCATCGAGCGCCGCCGCGGGACGGAGGCGGAGGGGACGGACTTCCTCTCGATCCTCCTGCGCGCGCAGGCGCGGGGCGACCAGACCGACCGACAGCTCCGCGACGAGATGATGACGATGCTGCTCGCGGGACACGACACGACGGCGCTGACGCTCACCTACGCGTTCCACCAGCTCGGCTGTCACCCCGAGGTCGAGCGGCGACTGCACGAGGAGGTCGATCGCGTGCTCGGGGACGCGCAGACGAGCGAGTCCGCGCGGGCCGGAGACGAGCGACTGCGCCCCACGATGGCCGACCTGCGCGATCTCGAGTACACCGAGCGCGTCCTGAAGGAGACGATGCGCCTCCTGCCGCCGGTGTACACGCTCTTTCGGCAGGCGAACGCCGACGTCCGCGTCGGCGGCTACCGCGTCCCGAAGGACGCGCTCGTGATGCTCCCGCAGTGGGTCGTCCACCGGGACCCCGCGTACTGGGACGACCCCGAGACGTTCGACCCGGACCGCTGGCTCCCCGAGCGGTCCCGCGACCGCCACCGCTACGCCTACTTCCCCTTCGGGGCCGGACCGCGCCACTGCATCGGCAAGCAGTTCTCCATGGTCGAGGCGAAGGTCATCGCGAGCACGATCGCCGGTCGGTTCTCGCTCGAACTCGTCTCCGACGCCGACCTGTCGTTTCGCCCCTCGCTGACGATGCACCCGCGCGACCCCGTCGAGGTCAGGGTCCACGAGCGCTGAGGGACGCTCAGGGACTTCCGTACCGATCCCCCACGTACGGCGAGGGATCTCGCTCGGCCCTACCGGTTCATGTTACCGCTATTTCAGCGGCTAAGTAGGCGGGAGGTGAACCGGCAGAGGTGCCAATGGCCGATACAGAATTCACCGAGGAGTACGGGAGCGACGGCGGCGGGAAGGTCAAGCGCGCCGTCGGCGTGCTCGCCGTGTTCGCCGTGTTGCTCGTGCTCCTGAAGCTCCGCCGGGGGGGTTCGTCGAGCGGGGAGGAGAGCGCGGGTGAGAGCGGGGGAGAGGACTACGTCGAACTCGACGAGAGCGACGAGCGGGAGGGCGTCGACACGGTCAGCACCTCGAAGGACGAGGAGGACGAGATCGAGGTCACGACGTCGAAATCGAAATCGAAGATCGGGGGCGGTCGATTCGAGGAACTCGACGTCGTGGACTACCTCGGGATCCTCGCGGCGGCGCTGCAGGCGGCCCGCGACGAGTACCGCATCCGGACCAGCCGCTGAGCGGTCACTCCTACCGTTTTCCTACCTCCCTCATCGGTAGAGTCATCTCCCCGGCCCGCACGCGTGTACCCGATGCACACACCCGAGTTCGGAGTCGAGGGGCAGTCGGTCGTCGTGACGGGCGCGAGCCGGGGCATCGGTCGCGCGATCGCGGAGACGTTCGCCGCCGCGGGCGCGGACGTGACGATCTGTTCGCGCTCGATGGAGCGCGTGGGGCCGGTCGCGGAGGGGATCGATCGGGCCGACGGCGGTCGCGCGCTCGCCGTGGAGTGCGACGTCCGCGATCGCGGTGACGTCGAGGCGCTGTTCGAGGCGGCGGTCGAGGAGTTCGGTCGCGTCGACGCGCTCGTGAGCAACGCGGGCGGCGAGTTCGTCGCCGCTTTCGAGGACATCTCGGAGAACGGCTGGGAGGCCGTCACAGACCTCAACCTCGGCGGGACCTACCGCTGCGCGCAGGTCGCCGGCGAGTACATGCGCGCGGACGGCGGCGGGACGATCGTCAACCTCGCCAGCGTGAACGGCCAGCACCCCGCGCCCGGCGAGAGCCACTACGGGGCGGCGAAGGCCGGCGTCATCCGCCTCACCGAGACGCTCGCGGTCGAGTGGGCGGAGTACGGCATCCGCGTCAACTGCATCGCGCCGGGGCTGATCCAGACGCCGGGCGTCGCCGAGACGCTCGGCATCGACGAGTCGGAGGTCCCGCCGCGCGAGCAGGTCGACCGACGCATCGGTCACCCCGAGGAGATCGCCGACCTCGTCTGCTTCCTCTGTTCGCCCGCCGCGTCGTTCCTGAACGGCGAGACGGTCACCGCGAAGGGCGTCCCGCGAGCGGGCAACGCGATGAACGTCGACCTCGGACTGCAGTAGTTCGGGGTCGAATCAGAGGTCCTTCCGCATCGAGAGGTGCGGGATCCCGGCGTCCATGAACACCTCGTCGCTGGTGATCGCGTAGTCGAGTCGCTCGTAGAAGCCGACGGCGTGGGTCTGTGCGTCGAGGACGAGCCGGTCGTAGCCCGCCGCGCGCGCGGCGGCTTCGACCGCGTCCATGAGGCGGCGACCCCACCCCTCGCCCCGGACGGACTCGCGGACCGCGACGCGCTGGACCTTCCCGGTGTGGGGGTCGTCGTAGGGGACGAGCCGCGCCGCCCCGACCGCCTCGCCCTCGGCGTCGTAGGCGACGAAGTGGATCGTGTCGGCGGACTCGTCCCGGTCGTCGTACTCGAGGTCCTCGGGCACGTCCTGTCCCTCGACGAATACCTCGTGGCGGACGGCGAGCGCGTCCGCCAGCTGTTGGTCGGTCTCGACGCGAACGACGCGGTCGATCATGGACGCGGTTCGAATCGCGAGGGTGAAATCCCGTCGGTTCGGGGGAACTCGGGAGGGGCCGCCAGCGGTTCGGAGTCTCACGATCGTTTCGCCGGGACTGTGCGGGGGTCGCACGCCCGGAGGTCTCACTTGTATCGGTCCCGCCTACTCCGGAATCGATGACAGAGAACGTGCTGTTCGAGTCGGTATCGATAGGCGGGTTGGACCTCGACAACCGCGTCGGCCTCGCGCCGATGACGCGGACGAGCGCGACGGCCGACGGCCGGGCGACGACGGAGATGGCCCGGTACTACGCGAAGTTCGCGCGCGGCGGGTTCGGCGTGCTCATCACCGAGGGGACGTACGTGGACGCGGAGCACAGCCAGGGGTACGACGATCAGCCGGGGCTGGTGACGGACGACCACGTCGAGGCGTGGCGACGCGTGACCGACGCCGTCCACGACGAGGGGAGCCCGATCCTCGCTCAGTTGATGCACGCGGGGCCGCAGATGCAGGGTAACCGGTACGTCGAGGAGGCGGTCGGCCCCTCGGAGGTCGAAGCGAAGGGCGAACAGCTCGAGCTCTACGGCGGGTCCGGCGAGTTCCCCGCGCCGCGGCGACTCTCGGCCGACGACCTCGACGACGTCGCCGCGTCCTTCGCGGACGCCGCGCGCAACGCCCACGAGGCGGGGTTCGACGGCGTCGAGGTCCACGGGGCGAACGGGTACCTCCTCGACGCGTTCCTCACCGACTATCTCAACCGACGGGACGACGAGTACGGGGGGGACGCCGAGAGTCGGGTCCGCTTTCCCGCGACGGTCGTCGAGTCGGTGCGGGAGGCGACGCCCGAGGACTTCGTCGTCGGGATCCGGCTCTCGCAGACGAAGGTGACCGACGACGAGTACCGGTGGCCGGGCGGAGCGGACGAGGCCGAAGTCGTCTTCGGGACGCTGTCCGAGGCCGGCGTCGACTACCTCCACGTCACCGAACCCGACGCGACCGAACCGGCGTTCGACGCCGGTTCGACGTTGACCGAACTCGCCGCGACGTACGGAGACACGCCGGTCGTCGCGAACGGGTCGCTCGGTGCGCCCGAGAAGGCGCGCGAAGCCGTCGAGGACGGCGCGTCGGTGGTCACCCTGGCGACGGGCGCGCTGGCCAATTCCGACTGGCCGAAGCGCGTCGCCGACGGCCGGCCGCTCGACGAGTTCGACCCGGCGGCGTTTCTCGTCCCCGACGCGTCGCTCACCGACGCGGAGGTACCGAGCGACGTGACGATCCCGGCGGACGACTGAGTCGACGGAGCGCGAGTGACCGACGGAGCGCGAGCGACGGTCGTCCCTCCCGGCCCGAGGCATTATCACCGCCTCGGGCCGGGATCGATGACCTCGGACCGGAACCGATCGCAACGTTCATGATCGAGTACTGGTTACGTCGGCGTAGTACCGGACGAGGTCGGCGGTCGCCCCGCGAGGGCGGAGATCTACCCGCCCCTGGGTTGACAATTTCGTTCGAAACACCCCTCATGTCTCGATAAACTGGGTAGAAGATTCGATTTTAGTGCTGGATTGTTCGATCCGGTAGCGTCGGACGGATCGGTTCGACGGTCGTGTCGGTTCGACGGTTGTATCGGTTCGACGGTTGTATCGGTTCGACGGTGGGACCGATCGATCGGTCCGAACGTCCACCGTATCTCGGCCGAATCACTTCCGTATCTCGGCCGGACCACCTCAGTACCTCGGTTAGAGCATCCCCTTCATCTCGGCGATCGCGCGGATGTCCTCCGCGACCTCGTGCATCGCGTCGTCGATCTCCGAGAGGACGGTGATGGTCGCCTCGAGGTCGGTGTTCAACTCGGCGACGTAGTAGGTGCCCCCTTTGACGCCGCCGCTCTGGCTGGTGAGGGCGATCTGGCCGTGGAGGGAGAGTTCCTGGAGGTGATCGCGCATGCGACGCTGGACGAGCGGTTCGCTCCCGACGCTCTCGGCGATCTCGCGGTAGACGGGGTAGACCTCGCCCGTTCGCGCCGGCGTCTCGTCGCGCACTTCGAGCAGGGTGACCGCGGTGAGGACGTACTTGTTCTGCGGGGTGAGCCCGCGGATGCCCTCCATCACGTGGTTGCGCTTGAGGATGTCGTGGGCCGTCTCGACGTGGTCGGTCGTCACCACGTCGTCGCCCTCGGTCTGGGCCATCTTGCTCGCCTTGTAGAGGTGGTTGATCGCCTGGCGCGCGGACCCCTCGTCCTTGGCGGCGTACGCCGAGCAGAGCTGGATCACGCCGTCGTCGAGCACGTCGTCCGCGAGGGCGATCTCCGCCCGCCGCTTCAGGATGTCACAGAGCTGCTGGGAGTCGTAGGACGGGAAGTCGATGACGTAGTCGTAGAGCGTGTCCTTGACCTTCGGGGAGAGGTTGTCGCGGAAGGAGAAGTCGTTCGAGATGCCGACGAACGACACCTTCGCCTCCTCCAGCTTGCCGTTCGAGTGCGCGCGCGGGATCTGATAGAGGATCTGATCGTCGTCGCCGATCGCGTCGATCTCGTCGAAGACGATGACGATGGTGCCGCCGATCCCGTCGAGGCGACCGAACAGCCGCGAGTAGAGGATGTCCGGTGCGTGCCCGTTCGGTCGCTCCGTGACGTCGTCGTCGAGTTCCACGAGGAGCTGTCCCGTGACCTGGTACGACGAGGTGAGTTCGTTACAGGAGACGTAGACGGGGGTGAGGTCCTCGTCCATCTCGTCCTCGAAGAAGAGCTTGAGGTCGTTGA
This sequence comes from Halomarina pelagica, assembly GCF_024228315.1. NCBI lineage: Archaea > Methanobacteriati > Methanobacteriota > Halobacteria > Halobacteriales > Natronomonadaceae > Halomarina > Halomarina pelagica. The sequence continues at coordinate 3,466,523 of NZ_CP100454.1, read as the reverse complement.
GCGCGTAGCGGGTCGCGGCCGTCTTCCCCTGTCCGGCCTTGCCGTAGAGGAACATGTTGTCCGGGGTGAACCCGCGCGTCGCGGGCGAGAGCGCCTCGTACATCTGCGACAGCTCGGCCTCGCGCTCGGGAAGTTCCTCCGGCACCCAGTCCTCCCCGAGAACCATGTCGTTCTCGATGATGTCCGTCTGCTTCCGAAACGAGGGCATACCCGGACACCTGGCGGAACGTGAATAAATAACCCCGCGTCTTCATTGTCCGCATCGACCGAAATGTCGTATATATTTAACCCCGGCCCACCCCTCGTGTCCGCATAAGTCGCGCGGGAGAGGGGAGGGGAGAGCGAGCGCCGTGCGCGTGTTTCACACCATTATATGGCAATAATTGCCGGGTTTTGCTCCGCTAGACCTCCACGAGCGATTTATGCGGACACGAGGGGTGGGGGGCCGAGCCACGCGAGCGTAACTACCCCCCGCTAGCGACGCTACGTCGAGAACTCCGCGTCAGAGATCGGTCACTGGACTAGTAGCTAGGACTAGACTAGTAGCTAGGCTAGCGACAGGATCAGTGAGCGGTACTACGAACAGTGCTAGCGCGCCACGCTCCGATCAGCGCTTGCGGGGTCAGTGGCGGTAACGCCGTCTATTGTACGCATCGTCTGTTGTACGCGTCGTCTGTTGTACGCGTTCCACGACCGTCGGTCCCTCGAGAGTGAACGGTCGGCGTGGACGGACAGCGGACACGCGCTATACGTCACGGACACGCACTCCACTTCGCGGACAGTCGCGCTGCTCGTCGAGAAGTCGACGTCGCCGCGCGCGCAAAAGAGTGAACCGCGATAGGTCGTACTCCGAGCGATCGCGTCAGCTCTGCTGCTGGTCCTGGCTCTGGTCCTGCTCCTGGCTCTGGTCGGGTTCGTCGCCCGAGTCGGCTCCGAACTGGAGCGCGGAGTCGACGGTGACGTCACCGCCCGACTGGCTCTGGGACCCGGCGTCCTCGTCCTGGGTCTGCGTCATGTCGCCCTGGGACTGCTCCTGCGCGCCGGTGTCCTGGCTCTGGTCCTGGCTCTGTTCGCCGTCGCAGTCGCACTCCTCGACGGTTCCCTGGCCCTGGAAGTACGCTTCCGTGTGGTCGTCGTCGGACTCGCTCAGTGACTGGAACTGCGCGCCGCCGGTCAGACTATCGCTCTGGGACTGGCCCTGAAGCTGGGACTCGCCCGCGCTGTAGTCGTCCGTCGTACGCTCCTGGTCCTGGGCCTGCACGCCGAGCTGGAAGCCGCCGAACCCGAACTGGGCCTGCGTCTGCACCTGCCCCTGGTTCTGCGACTCGGTCTGGACGCCGTCGGTGCCGTCCTGGCTCTGGTCCTGGTCCTGGCTCTGGTCCTGGTCCTGGCTCTGCTCGCCGCCGTCGTTCAGCTGCGCCTGACCCTGGCCCTGCCCGGTGTTCTGTTCCTGCTCCTGCACGTTGTCCTCGCCGGACTGGTCCTGGGTCTCCTCCTGCGTCTGGTCCTGATCCTGGCTCTGGGTGGCGTCGTCGGCCAGCTGAACCTGCGCCTGTCCCTCGATGGCGTTCTGCTCCTGGCTCTGTACGTTGTCCTCGCCGGACTGCGCCTCCGCCTGGGCCTGATCCGTCGACTGCGACTGCGATTGGTCGCTGTCGGTCCCGACCTGGGCGGACCACTGCGCCTTGTACTGTGACTGTGCCTGTGTCTGCTCGTTGTCCGTCGCGGTCGCCTCTCCGTTGGCACTCACCGTGCCAGCGAAACTGCTCGCGACGAGCATGACGACGATCAGGGTCGCGATGAGCCGCGTGACCGTCGTTCTCCTTCCTGCGCTCGCACTGGAGCGCCGACTGTTTGGAATCATCCGCGACGATGCCACATCACAGACACGCTTTATTATAGACTGATTGACGGGACATACGTTCGGGTTTAATCTCGCCCCGATCCGTTAGACGTGGCATTATCTCGGAACTGAACCTTATTTAGATCATCTACTACGTAATTTGAGATATTGCCGCTTCGAGTATGGGATAGCGATCCGACCGCCGGAGAGCGTCACGGACGGACGCGTTTGACTGGCCTCTTCCTCTTCCTCTTCCTCTTCCTCTTCCTCTTCCTCTTCCTCTTCCTCTTCCGAAGATCGCGCTCTCGTGCTCCCGCTTCCTCGCTCCCTCGCTCCCTCCGCGTGCGGCCGATCGATCATCTCTTCGGCGTTCGTTCCTCTCTCGTCAGCGTCTCCGGCACCACCGACGCATCGTGGAGTGACGTCGCACAGATCGTGGGAAACGGGCGTCGCACCGATCGCGAGACACGGACGTCTAGGCGTGATCGACGCGGCACTTCGAAAAAACGACGGAGTTCGTGATCGTCAGCGATTCGTCGACGGGAGCGAGCGGAATCAGATGAGCGAATCGGCGCTCACGTCCGAGTCGCTGCCCAGCTGAACCTGAGACTGGCTCTGGCTCGAAGACTGGTCCTGCGACTGGGTGTTACCGACGCCGCTCTGGCTCTGGGACGCGTCCTGCTCGGCGCTCTGGCTCTGGTCCTGGTCGTTGTCCTCACCGGACTGGGACTGACCCTGCGTCTGGTCGATGTCCTGGTCCACGTCCTGGTCGTTGAGGATCCCCGACTGGGACTGGCCGGCGTCCTGCTCGGCGTCCTGGGTCTGCTCCTGCGAGTTGTCCTCGCCGGTCTGGTACTGACCCTGCTCCTGTTCGGTGTCCTGACTCTCGGTCTGGTCGTTCAGGGCACCGCGCTGGGTCTGCGTGGCGTCCTGCTCGGTGTCCTGGGACTGGCTCTGGTCGCTGTCCTCTGCGGACTGACCCTGGGTCTGACCCTGGTCGTACGACTGGGTCTGCTCCTGGTCGTTCACGACGCCGCGCTGACTCTGACCCTGACCCTGGTCGGCGTCCTGGGACTGACTCTGGTCGCTGTCCTCGGCGGACTGGACCTCGGTCTGCGTCTGACTACCGTCCTGGCTCTGGGCCTGGTCGTTCAGGACGCCCCGCTGGTTCTGACCCTGGTCCTGCGTGTTGGACTGGTCGGCGGTCTGGCTGCTGTCGACGCTCGCCTGCGTCGAGGAAGCCTCCTGGGAGAACGACTGGTTCTGACCCTGGTCGTTGAGCACGCCGGCCTGGCTCTGGCCCTGGCCCTGCTCGCTGTCCTGCGTCGTCTCCTGGTCGTTGTTCACGCCCGTCTGCCCGTTGACCGCGGTCTGGTCGCCCGACTGCGACTGTTCCTGGTCGTTGAGGGCACCCTTCTGGGCCTGCTCCTGAGCCTGCGTGGCCGTCTGGGTGGTGTCCTGCTGGCTGTTCGCGGCGAACAGCTGGCCCTGCGCGGCGTTCTGGCTCACGCCCTGCTGCTGGGTCTGATCGTTGACGATGCCGGACTGCTTCTGGCGCTGTTCCTGGGCGACGCCCTGGTTCAGGCTCTGCTCGCTGTTCACGGCGACCTGGTAGTTCTCGCCGCGCTGGCTGTCGTACTGGCCCTGGAACTGGTCGTTGAAGACGCCCGACTGCTCCTGAACCTGGTACTGCGATTCGTACTGGTTCAGCGTCTGGACGCTGTTGATCGCGAGCTGACCCTGGGCACCGTACTGCTGGCCGATCTGGTACTGGACCTGGGTGTTGTAGGACCCGGTCTGCACCTGCGCTTCGGCCTGACGGCTGGTCTGCTCGAGCAGCTGGAAGTTGAGGGCGCCGTACTGCTCGTTGATGCCGATCTGACCCTTGTACTGGCCCTGGATCTGGGTGTTGTGGTCGCCACCCTGGGCCTGACCTTGCCGCTGATCGGCGTCCTGTCCGGCGACCTGATCGCTCAGGGCGGCGAACTGTACGCCGGAGAGGTCCTGGTTCTGACCCTGTGTCTGTTCTTGTTCGTTCGCGCCCGAACTCGTCGCGGAACCGTCGCCGACCGCACCGACGACGGCGGCCCCGCTCCCGACGATCACGACCGCCACCATGGCGATCGTTAGCAGGCGCGTGACCGTTGCGACACCGCGAGAGTCGCGTCGCGATTTCCGTTCGGATCTTTCTTCTTCTAACATCCGCGGAGAATACACCACCGCAGAGGGACTTTATTATAGATAGATGAAATGAGGACGCAACTCCGTTAAACGTCACGCGAATCGATTCACTCTCCGTTAATGACTGCCGGTCCCCCCGTTCCAGTGAGGCGATTCGGTCCGTAACGTTCACTTGAATTGGATAGTTCTGCCGGGGGCACGCTCTTTCCCTGCGTACAATAGGGTCGAGATAGTGCCCGGCATCGCCAGGTCTCGTGACGGTGGGTAACACCGTCGAGTGACAGTTCAACATCGTTCTTTCATCGGCGTATGGAAAAACCGGCCACACAGCGCTGTTGCGTCGTACAGGCGGGGGATGAACCGTTCGTGAACAGTCATCGACGTACTGGTACTTCCGTCGAGCGCTTCGCGGTTCGACGGAGAAAATCGGGGCGCGTGGAGACGTACTCGCTACGCGCCGGCGGCGGTCGCGTTCGTACCGTTCGGCGTAGCGGCCGCGCTCGGCGAGTCCGTCGCGCTCGGTCCGAACTGCTCGAGGATGCTCGCGATCCGCCCGAGCAACTCGGGCGAGAAGGGAGCGACGGTCCCCCCGTTCTCGCCCTGAAGGACGAAGAGGCTGCGCGTCACGTTCGCGTCGCCGGGCGTCTGGATCTGCACCTGCTGTGCGCCCTGGGCCTGCTGCTGGCGGGTCTCGTCGACGCTCGCGTCCTGGTGCTGGAGCACGACGAGCAGGAGGTTGACGGTCACGTTCCCGTCCGCCTGCACCTGCACGGTCTGCGTCCCGAGCGCCTGCTGCTGGTTGTCGCCGCCGACCTGCACCAGCGAGTTGTTCTGGACCCCCGACTGCACGATCGCGGTCCCGTTCTGCACCTGCCGCTGGTCCTGCGAGGACGACTGGTTCTGGTACTGCGCGTTCCCGTCGCCGCCCCCGGTCTGCGTCTGGTCCTGCTCGACCGCCTGGTCCTGCACCTGGGTCGCGTCGTCGCGCCGCTGTACCTGCGCCTGATCCTGGTCGACGGTCTGGTTCTGTCGCTGTGTCCCGTCGTCGCCGCGATAGGTCTGGTCCTGATCCTGATCGTACGTCTGACTCTGTCGCTGCGTGCTGTCGTTACCCGCCTGCGCCTGTCCCTGCGTCTGGTCGGCCGTCTGGTTCTGCGTCTGGTTTCCGTTCGTCCCCACGTACGACTGGTCGGACGACTGGCTGCCGCTCTGGTTCTGGTCCTGCGTACTGTCACCGGTCGAGTCGGGGGATCCGTCGGCGCTGGCCGAATCGGACGGTCCGTCACCGCCGGACGAAGTCTCCGACGAGTTCGCGCTCGCGGACTCGTTTCCGCTCTCGTCGGACGCGTTCTCCGCCGCGCTGGACGAATTCCCGCTCCCGCGGGTCGCGTTCGCCCCGTCGAAAGGCGACTCGCCGCCGTTGTAGTCGACGGACGAGGACGACGTACTCGCGGACGCGTTCGTGGATGCGTTCGGGGGAGATCCCACGGAAGACCCGTTGCCGGATCTCCCGGCATCGTCGCCGGAGCGAGCGTCGGACGCGTGCGTCGATTCCTCCGTCGACGGCGTCGAGTCGGCCGACGCGTCGTCGCTACCGTTCCCGGACAGCGCCGCGTTCGACCGGTCCTCGGGCGGGCTCTCGTCCGCGATCCCGAGCGCACCACCGCCCCCGCCGAGACCGCTCAGCGCGAACGCGCCGACGATCGCGCTCACGACGAGCACCGCGACGACGACGGCGAGGAGGCCGCGACCCGACCGCCCCCCGGATCCGGAGGTCGGTCGGTCGCCCCGCGAGGACGACTGATCGGTCGGCGATTCTGGTGATCGGCCGGATGTCATTCTCGTATCACGGATAGACGACCGGCTATGAGTGTATTAATTACAATTACGATTACACAGCTTACGTTCATATTAACCGATTATTTCTGGAATCAAGGAGCGAACGCACCGGTTCGAGCGAACATCTCGGTCAGACGCCTCGACGACGGGGATACGACCGTCTGCGTCGACGGAAACCGTCCCGATCGACGACACGCGTCGAAGGCGGAACGCTACCCAGATACTCCACGAACGTTCGGTAAGGCGTCAAATAGGTGGCCAGAAGGAAGTTCGAACTCGGTTATACGGAACATACGCGAGCTGAACGTGGAAATTGTGAGAGGGGCGAGGATACAAACTGTCCGTCGAGCGGGGAGGACCTCGACAGCACTCCTCCGATCGAGGTGTCCGGCCGCGCGTATCGGGGGACCGTCGATCGCTTCGAACCGTTCAGCGATCACCGTCGACCGCTTCGAACCGTTTATGCTGTATTAGGCCGACCTAAAACCGTGATCCGATCGACGTCACTCCGCCGGGGTCGGCGAGCGATGCATCGCTCGCCGGGATACGCGCGTGTCTCTCGACATCGACAGTCAGCCCGCGCCCGAACGGAACGCGTTCGGCGACTGCGAGCCGTCAGATCAGTCGGACGTCGCCTCGAGCGTCCGGTGACGGGGTGATGCGGACCGGCGACCCTCACTGGCGATCGCCATGATGGGGAGCACGCTCCGGGAGATCCGCCGTCGAATCGAGGACCTCTCGACGCCGACGGGCGACTTCGTCGTCCGGTGCGCCCGCACGGGCGAGCGGCCCGTTCCGCTGTTCCGCCGGCGCTTCCCGGATCGGGCGACGGCGACCGAGGCGGCCCGTCTCGGCGAGGAGTACCGCGCCGAACTCCGTCGGTACGATCCCCGCGTCCCCTGGTACGACCTCGTCGCCACCGAGGACGCCGACTTCGCCGAGCGTGACGGGGAACCGCTCGTCGATCCGCAACCGACCCCCGATGACCGCCAGAACGCGCTCGCGGAGTACTGCCACGAGGTGGCCGCCGCGGTCTTCGAGACCCTCTCGACGGGTCCCTATCGCCGGGTCGAACGGGCGGTGATGGACACGTACCTGCGATGCGCCGAGGCGGTGACCGACCCCGACGACCTCTGTCTCGCGCTGCTCGAGAGCGTCGCCCGCGCGCTCGACGAACACCTCGACGACGCGGCACAGGCCGACGTCTTACGCGAGGCCGCGGCGCGTCTCGATCGCGGGGTGGGAGAGCCGGCCGTCGGCTCCGGGCATTCGGCCGATCTCGCACGCGATTCGACGCACGAGTCACCCCTCACGGGGGTCTTCGAGACGCTTCGACGCGTCGCCCTCGTCGAGGGCTACCGCGTTCGTCGCGTTCGTCCCTCACCTCGGGAGCGAACCTCCGAGCGCGCGGACGAGGCCGAGCGGAGGTGGACCGTCTCGCTCCACGGGTACGCGCTCGCGCCGGCCGACGATCGCCTGCCGACGCTTCCCGTCGTGGTCGGCCTGCTCCGGACGCTTCCGAACGACGCGACGGTCACCGAGGCCCGGCGGACCGCCGACGGCTGGGCGCTCACGGTGATCGTGGGATCGACCCGGCCGACCGGCCGCGTCCGCATTCGACCGACGTGACGTCGGATCCGGGCGCAGACGGCATTCTCGCACGCCGGACTGATGGCGTGAACCGACCGGCGGTCCGCGGCCACCGGCGGTCGGTCACTTCAGTCTGACCTCCGGTTCGCACCGGTGGGGTAACGTGACGAGGTTGTACACCGCGGAACGCCCCGTCCACTCCCTGATCTCGTCGAGGGTGGTCTCGTCGACGTTCTCGCCGGACACCTCGATCTCGACCCGGAGGTCGCCGAACATGTCCCTCGGCGCGCCGTCCGGTCCCTCGACGTCCTCCAGCCAGAGGAAGACGAACGGGTCCCACTCGATGCGCACGGTCGTCTCGAGTTCGTCGAGGTCGACCCCCTGCGCGATGGCGCTCATGGAGATGGCCGCGTTGAGGCACCCCGAGAGGGCGGCCAGCGCGGTCTCGATGACCTCCCGACGGTCGGTGGGATCGACGAAGCCGACGGCCTCCTCTACCTCCCGGTGGCCGCCGAAGTGGTACGTGTATTCGCGGGCGACGCGGTCGATCTCCCCGCCGCCGAGCGCGTACGGGCCGGTCTTCGCCCTCGTGTGGATGGCCCGCCCCTCGTAGGTGCCGACGGCACCGAGTTCGAACTGCACGTCCGCCGGGTTCGCCTCCGCGTAGTCGAGGAACGCCCCCAGGTTCTCCAGGTCGACGCCCTGTTCGATGCGCGCCTCTCGTTGAGTGGTCTCTGTCATCTCTGATACCTCCTCGTGCGGTCGTACGCGCCGCGAAAACATGTAATCATCTAGTGATAATTTCGCAGCTAGTGAGACGGATCGTCCGCGAATCGGACGGTACCGTCCGGAGACGCTACAGAGTTAATACCGCGTCCGTCGACCCTCTAGATATGCGAACTCACGGCACGATTGACGCCGACCTGCTCGTCGGGCTCGTCAAACGTGCTCACGCGCTCGCCGAACTGCGGAGCGAGACGCTGGATCACCGGGAATTGGCACGACGGCTCGACGTGTCGATCGCCACCAGCTACCGGCTCGCCGGCTGGCTCGCGGAGGCGGGAGTGGTAACGGACGCGGACGGTGCGCTCGCACTCACGGCGCTCGGCCAGGTGATCGCGGATACCGTGGCCGAATTCGAGACGGACGTTCGGACGGCGCTGGGTCCTACCGCGGCGACGCCGGAACTGCTCGTCGAACTCGTCAGACGCTCCCCGATGCTCGACGCGCTACGGGGAGGGCGACTGGATCGGAGAGAACTCGAAGCACGGCTGAACGTCTCCAGAGCGACCGGCCACCGGCACACGAGATCGCTCGGCGAGATGAGCCTGATCGAGCGGACGGGCGGGACGTTCGCGCTCACGGCGCTCGGCGAGGCAGTGGCGGACGCGGTATCGACGTTCGAGACGAACGGTCGAACCGCGCTCGTACTCGCGCCCGCGCTCGAGGCGATTCGCGAGACGACGACGGATTTCGACGTCGGAATCTTCGCCGACACGACCGTGACGAGCGCCGAGCGCGGGGACGCCTACGGTCCGATGACCCGATTCGTCTCGCTGCTCGAGGAGACGGAGACGCTCCGGGGGTTCGACACCTTCTCCATCGCTCCGACGTACGCGGGGGAGTTCCAACAACGGATCCTGGACGGCATGGAGACGGAGATCATCGACCCGCCAGCGGTCACCGAGAACGTCATGAACAGCTACCCGGAGAAGTGCGTCCAGGTGTGCGCCAGCGAGCACTTTACGCTCTGGATACACGACGACCTCCCCTACGGACTCGCCATCTTCGACGATCGAGTCGGGATCGGCGTGCGCGATACGGACGCGAGGACGCTCCGGGCGTTCGTGGACACCGACTCGGCGGCGGCGCGCGAGTGGGCCGAGGCCGTCTACGAATCCTATCGGAACGAGGCCGTCCGTCTCGAGAGTTTTACCAAGCGGGGGCTGCGCGAGGCGATGGCGGCGATGTGACGGCACTCGCGCACGCGGCATCGGAGTCGCGGGGCGCGAGACAACAGCTAAGGGATCGTACGGATAATCGTCCGATCCCGCCCGAGGGGGAGACGACATGGTCAAGGAAGTACGCTGTATCAACGCCGGATTCGAGGACTGCGCGTTTCTGATTCGCTCCGAGGACGAGGAGGAGATCGTCGAGGTCGTCAGGCGACACGCCGAGCGGGTCCACGACACGTCGACGACCCGCGATCACGTCGAGAGGATAATGAGGGACGTGTAGTCGCGCTCGCGGACGCTATCCGGGCGGCGCGTCCGGTTACGGCTTCGCTTCGAACACGAGGTTGAACGGCGTCTCGGTCGCCCGCCGGAAGCGCGTGAACCCGCCCCCGGTGACGACGTCGCGGATTCGCGCCTCGCCGGCCTGTGCGCCCAGCGCGTACTCGCCCTCCTGATCGAGCGAGTTCGGCGTACAGACCAGCGTCGAGACCGAGTAGAACGCCCGACCGACCGGGGTCAGGTTGTCCTCCACGAGATCGCTCGCGTAGGGCTCGACGATCATCCACGCGCCATCATTGGCGAGCGTCTCCCGGACGTGCGCTGCGGCACCGACCGGGTCGCCCATGTCGTGGAGGCAGTCGAACATCGTGACGAAGTCGTACTCGGCTCCGTCGTACGACGCGGCCGTCGCCACCTCGAAGGTCACGCGGTCGTCGACGCCGACCTCCGCCGCTCGCTCGCGGGCCGCCTCCATCGACGGTTCGTGGTAGTCGACGCCGACGAAGGTCGATTCGGGGTACGCCTCGGCCATGAGGATGGTCGAGGCACCGTAGCCACAGCCCACGTCCGCCACGCGTCCGCCCCCTTCGAGCGTCGCTTCGACGCCGTCGAGCGCCGGAATCCAGTCGTCGACGAGGTTGGCCGCGTAGTTGGGCCTGAAGAAGCGCTCGGTGCCGTGGAACAGCCCCTCGTCGTGTTCGTGCCAACCCACACCCTCCCCGGTGCGGAACGCCTCGGCGAGTCGCGGCGCGATCCGGGCCGCCGCGGTAGCGACCTGAAAGGCCCCCGGCACGAACGCCGGACTACTCTCGTCGGCCAGGAAGGCGGCCTGCTCCTCGGTGAGACCGTAGCGATCCGTCTCGGGATCGTAGGTCACGTATCCGCCGGCGGCCTGCGATCGTAGCCACTCGCGGACGTAGCGCTCGGCGGTGTCGGTACGCTCGGCCAGCCCCGCCGACGTGAGCGGTCCCGCGTCGGCGAGCGCCGCGTAGAGGCCGAGTTCGTCGCCGATGACGAGCAGCGGCGCGTGGAACGCCGCGCCGAAATCGGTCACGGCCGTCTCCAGGTGTCGGTGCAGTGTGTCTTCGTTGATTGCCATGATGTTCTCCTCAGTGTCGTCCGACGGTTCGATCCCCCTCCATGCGTCGCGCGGGCGCGAACGGCCGATTCCGTCCGCCACCTTCGGCATCCGTTAATCGTCGTTCAAACATCGACCATCTCGTCACGCAGGTCGTCCTCGAATACGCCCAACCCGTGCCGCGTGTTGGCGTGCTCTCTCACGAACCCGAGCATCTCCTCTAGCTCCGAGCGAATCAGGAACTCGCAGTCGATTCCGGCTCCTCTACAGCTTATCTCCTCGACCATGGTTTCGTGGTTGTTGTCGTTCGGTCGTCGGCCGGGACCACCGGCGAGAGACGGTACGACCGGGCACGGAAATATAGTCATCCAGTAATAATTTCGCACGAAGTGAGACGCGGTGCGACGCGGAACGGGGGTTGTTCGACCGCCGCCGGGGACGCTGGCACTCGCCCGGGCGAATCTCGAGAAGGGCGAGGTGATCGCGCTGCATGCGATTTCGCCTAAATCCGCTGCAAAGCATCCGCTGAGCAGGTCTGCGAGCATTCTGACGACTAACTCGACGACCCATTCGCTTCTCAAGCTGGTCTAAATAGACAGTACCCAACCACCGAGTCTGTCGACGACCATCGACGAAGTTCGTATCGCGACATTCGATTCATACTGACCGTCCGCGATCGGATCGTCAGGAGGATTCACTCACACCGTCGTTGTTCTCATCGGATGATTTAATTCGAAACCGTCCTATTACTCGGCGATGACTATCGCGGGCCCTGTCGGCCGGACGCCGATCGGCCGACAGCGGGATCCGGTCGCTCTCTGTACAGCGTTCTTCCGGACGAGGCGTGAAATCGACGGGGCGAGCGCACCGGCATGACCGCCACCGTCGCGCCGCCGACCGTAGTCCCCACGACCGATCCGACCGGCGTTCGTATCGGGGACGTTCACGAGAACGTGAGCGTGCAGTTGGGGACGCCGGAGCCGGTCTCTCCGAGAGCCGTTTCGACCGACGGGTTCTACTTTCCGGTCACGACCGCCGTGTCGCTCGACACGTCCGTACTCCGGATTCCGCATCTCGTCAACGTGCTCGTCAGAGACGAGCGCGGGAGCGTCGTCGCGGAGGCGGTGAACCGAGCGACTGCGACCGTCCCCGACGGTCGGTACGTGCTCGAGATCAGTTCGCTCGGCGTCGTCTGTTACCTCTCCGTCGAGGGGGCGGTCACGGTCGAACCGGACGGCGGAGAGCGGGTGATCCGAACGTCCGCCGACGCGCTACGGCTGGGCCTCCGGTCGCGTCACGTCTACCCGAAGGCGACGGTGACGACGACCGACGACCCGCGGGACGTGATGCGCGCCGTCTCGTGTTTCGGATCGGCGCTCAAGACGACGAGCTGTGAGCGTTCCTGGCCCTCGTTACGGGGGTGTCCGCCGCTCGTCGAGCGCGGCGACCGCTTCGACGCGCCGGCGTCGCTCGCCGATTCGCGCTCCGACGTCCGCATCGAGGTCCCCCCCGACCTCCGGTACGTCTACCCCGTCGCGTCGCTCGCCTACTACACCGACGCCACCGTCGGTCCGGGCGACGAACCGCGACTGATCGCCGACGGGTTCGTCCACCCGCTCGACGGTTCCGACGGGTTCGAAGCGGCGGTTCGACGGACGCTCGAACACGTGTTCCTCCTCGACTGCGTCGTCCGGACCGAAGGGTACTACCCGGTGGACCTCGCGGAGCGACGCGCCGTCGAGTCGTGCACCGATCTCGACGTGTCGGCCCTCTACGACGCACCCCTCGCGACGCAGCTGGAGCAGTACCTCTCGATCCCGTTCGACGCCCTCTCCGGCGCACGGCCGACGTGGAAACTGACGGCCGACGTCGCTCCCGCTCCCGAACACGTGGCCTACCTCCCCTTCGCGGCGCTCGACCTCGCGCACGTGCGCTGCCGCGCGTCGGAACCCGCCCCGCCGAGCGAACTGAGCGGGGTCGTCGCGGACTTCTACCGCGAGTCGTCGGACGCGTCCCCGTCCCGGAGGTCGGTTCCGGGCGACTCGCTCGAGCGGGTGTTCGAACCTCCACCGGCCGACTCCATCGAGCAGGCGTGGATCGGGGACGGGTATCCCGTCGGGGCGTCGAAGCCGACGGCCGAGACCTGTCGCCGTCAACTCGGCGGCGCGACCGACTCCCCCGTTCGCGTCGTGGTCGTCGCCAACGATCCGGAGATGGTCGAGGAGCGGAGCGTCACCGACCTCTACGGTCTCCGGGAGCACATCGCGATGGACGTCGTCGTCCACGAACGGACGACGGTCGACGAGTTGCGGGAACTGCTCGCGCGCGACGAAGAATTCCTCCACTACGTCGGTCACGTCGACGAGCGTGGGATGCAGTGTCTCGACGGCCACCTCGACGCGAGAGCGCTCGACTCGGTCGGGGTCCGCGCGTTCATCCTCAACGCCTGTCGTTCCTACGAACAGGGGACGGCGCTCGTCGACGCGGGCGCGACCGGCGGCGTCGTCACGCTCGAACCGGTCGCCAACCGGGCCGCGACGGTCGTCGGTCGGCAGACCGCCCGCCTGCTGAACGCCGGCTTCTCGCTCGCCGCGGCCCTCGACGTGATCGCGGACGAAACGCTATCGGGTCGACAGTACATGATCGTCGGCGACGGGAACGCGACCGTGACGAAGACCAAGGGTGGTGCGCCCGTCCGACTCGACGTGGAGCGGATCGGCGACGACCGCTTCTCGGTGACGTTCTTCGGGTACCCGACGCGCGAGTGCCCTCTCGGAGCGCTTTACACGCCGCACATCGGCGAGAATCGAACGCGCTACATCAACGGCGGTCCGCTCGTTCGAACAGAAGTTTCGGGTGAAGAGCTGTCAGACGCCCTCGAACTCGAGCGCGTCCCGGTTTGCATCGACGGACGACTCGAGTGGAGCGACGCGATCACCCTCGATAGATCCGCGTAGCTGAGCTACGGCCCTACGTTAGCGCTCCCGATCGCCGACTGAACCAGGTTGCCGCTGGCCAGCAGCAGGACGTACACCGCGCCCATCAGTTTCGGATGACTGTACAGGACCTCGGACAGTGCATTACTATCTGACATTCAAGAATAGAAATCAATCGCCACTATTTAAATCTGTCCAATCTCGTCTATATAAATAATGGCGGCTGAAACCGGCTTCCACTTTATCCTCGGGTGAGACGTGTACGTGGAACGATCCTTTGGCCGACGGGTATTTACATCCAGTACCGAATGTCCGGTCGTGAGTGGCGATCCGGGCGCGTCCGCCACGAGGGACGTATGGGAAGGGACCGGGCGATGCGCGTACGACGAGGGAACGGTCCGCACAGTGGGCGAGGCGGGGCTCTTCCGGGAACTCCTCGGTCGAGTGTCCGAGGGGATCCTGACCGTCGACGAGTCCGGCGCGGTCGCGTTCGCCAACGTCGCCGGCGCGGACGTTTTCGGTTACGCGCCGGCGGAACTCGTCGGTGAGTCGCTCTCCGCGCTCGTCCCCGACTGCCCGGTCGATCCCCAGTGCGAGCGAAACGACGTCGAAGCGCTCGGACGCCGAAAGGACGGGTCCGCGGTCCCGATCACCGTCTCGTTCCACGAGGTGCACCGCGACGATCGACGTCTCGTCGCCTGCCTCGTCCGCGACGACGGCGAGCGACGGCGCGTTCCGACCGAACCTCGGGCGTCCGCGGAGTCGTACCGGCACTTGCTCGATACGGCACCGAACGCGGCCATCGTCGCCGACGCCGAGACGGACGAGATCGTCGAAGCGAACACCGCCGCCACCGATCTCCTGGGAACGTCACGGCGGGATCTCGTCGGTCGCTATCGGACGGATCTCCACCCACCGGAGGGATCCGACCGCGACCGCGGGGTCTCCGCGGCGCACGCCGCGGGGGACGGCGCGCTCCCGGAAGGAGCCGACGGGTACGTCGTCCACGACGACGGCCACTGGATCCCCGTCGAGGTGAGCGCCCGCGTCACGGAACTCGACGGGACGACCGTCGTGCGTACGACGTTCCGCGACGTCCGCGAGCGTCGCCGTCGCGAGCGCGAACTCGCACTCGCCCGAGAGGAACGCACCCGCCTGAACCGGATCAACCGCGTCGTCCGCCGGACGAACCGCGCGCTCCTCGACGCCGAGACGCGGTCCGAGATCGCGAACGCGGTCTGCGAACGGCTCGTCGACGCGGAGCCGTACGTCTTCGCGTGGATGGGAAGCGTCAACCGACCCGGCGAACGGGTCGTCCCCGAGACGTGGGCCGGGGACGCCGAGGGATACCTCGACGCCGTCACGATCCCCCTCTCGGACGACGCGGCCGCAGGTCCCACGGCGCGCGCCGTCCGAACTCGCGACGTGCAGACGGTCCAGGACCTCGAGACCGACGAGGCGTTCGCCCCGTGGCGCGGTCCCGCGCTCGAACGGGGATACCGCTCGTCGGCCGCGATCCCCGTCGTCTTCGGCGACCGGTTGTTCGGCGTCCTCTGTCTCTACGCCGATACGCCCGCCGCGTTCGACGCGGCGGAGCGCGAGGTACTCGCCGAACTCGGCGAGAGCGTCGGACACGCGATGAACGCCCTCGAACGCGAGGAGGCGCTGATGAGCGACTGCGTCCTGGAAGTCGACCTCCGTTCCGAGTCGATCGTTCGGGGGGTACCCACCGCAGTCGAGGAGGGCGGAACGGTCACCTTCGACCGGCTCATCCCCACGACCGAGGATCGGTACCTGCAGTACGTGACCGTCACCGGGGTCGAGGCAGATCGCTTCGCCGACCTCGTCCTCGGACATCCCGCCTACGAGGATGCGCGGTGTATCCGGGAGGGGGACGGGGAGTACGTGTTCGAACTGCACGCGCGCGACCCGCCGACCTCGTCGCTCGTCACGACGTACTGCGGTCGTATCACGGACGTCGTCGTCGAGGGGAGCGAGGTCCGGATCACCGCGGAACTCCCCGTGCAGACGGACGTCCGCCAGCTCCTCGAGACGCTTCGAGAACGCGTCCCCGACGTCGAACTCGTCTCTCAGCGGACCGTGCCACGTCGGAGCCTCACTCCCGACGGCGTCCGTCTCTCGCTCGAAGACGATCTCACCGAACGCCAGCGGACGACGATCGAGACCGCCTACTACGCGGGATACTTCAACTGGCCGCGCGACAGCACCGCAGAGGAGGTCGCGGATCTGCTCGGCGTCTCCTCGCCGACGGTCCACAAGCACCTCCGGGCCGCCGAACAGAAGGTCTTCCGAACGATCCTCGAGTAGCCGCCCGTCTCCGAGAGACGGCCCGCAACCGCCATACTTCTTAACCGATTTAACTGTCTTATCCGATTTAGCGATCTTGTCTGACGTAGAGTTAAGACGCCTTAACCGTCACGTACTCGTAGGAATGGCATACCGGCTAGCACTTTCGAACCAGAAGGGCGGCGTGGGGAAGACGACCGTCGCCATCAACGTCGCCGGGGCGCTCGCGGCGCGGGAAAACGACGTGCTGTTCGTCGACCTCGATCCGCAGGGTCACGGAACGGAGGGGCTCGGTCTGGACGACGCCTACGACGCCGAACCGCCGAGCCTCTACGACGTCCTCCTCGACCTCGACTCGCGGTCGCTCATCAACGCCCTCGTCCGCGAGCACGAGGAGTTCGACGTGGTCCCCTCGAACGTGGACATGTTCAGCGCCGAGCCGAAGCTGACGACGGCGATGCGGAGCCGCGAGCGGTTCGCCATGGCGCTCGACGAACTCGAACACGACTACGACTTCGTGATCGTCGACTGCCCGCCGTCGCTCGGTAACCTGACCGACAACGCGCTCCTCGCGTGTCGGAACCTGCTCATCCCGGCGCTGGCGGAGGGGACGTCCATCCGCGCGCTCGAGATCCTCTTCGACCAGATCGAGACGCTCGAACAGGGCTACGGCGTCGACATCCGGGACGTGGGCCTCGTCGCCAACCGCGTCGAGACCGACGGCGAGGCGACCGAGATGATGGCCTGGTTCGAGGACACCTTCGGGGGGCGCATCCCCGTCTGGGAGGTCAGAAAGCGCGTCGCGCTCAAGCGCGCGTGGAACGAGGGGGCGTCGATCTTCACCCACCGCGAGGACTGCGACATGGAGGACGCCTTCCTCGACGTCGCGGCCCACCTCGAGGAGGTGGCCGGATGACCGACCGCGACGAGCGGGCCAACAGGCTGAAGCGACGGTTCGAGCGCGACGACGACCCGACCCCGGACGCCCCGTCGCCCACGACCGAGGGGGAAACCCGACCCGACGAGGACGGCGACCGACAGTCGATCAAGGACCGCCCGAGCGTGCTCATGTACCTGCCCGACGACCTCCGACAGGAACTCGACATCCGCTTCGACGAACTCAACGCCCGGCACAAGCGCGAGCGCGGCGAACCGCTCGAGAAGAATCGCGACTACTACCCGGCGGTCGTCGAAGCGGGCTTAGAGGGGATGACTGTCGAAGACATCTTGGACCTCTAAGATCGATTAGCGCCGAGCGATCGGTCGGAAGACGGAGACGGCTCGACGTTCGGGTGATCGTTCGTCTCGTGTAGACTCCCACACCTCCGCGTAACGCGTACTCCCCGAGGGACGTCGAGCGGATTTGAACCCTATCGGACGTGAGCGCTTCGCTGCACGTCCTCCCTGGTTCGAACCCTTCGTCACCACTTCGCCGGCGCAGGCTCCTCGCTTCGCTCGTCGCGTTACGCCGGCAGTAAGTGGGTGGGCGGAACGCGATTCTCGTCAGTCGTCAACACCTCCGTCACTCCCGAAGCCGAGTCGGTCGAAGCGTGGTCGGTGACGTTGTTTCATCTCCGCCATCGAGTCCGTCCGAGCGCGGTTGGGACGCCGTGAGGGGAGCGCTCGCTCGTATCGGAGAATCGAGACAGGCGCACGTCTTAGGACCCCCTTCGTACGGACAGGGCGAACGCCGGCAGTGGACCGTCGCGAGATCTCCCAGGACGCGCACCGGACCGCACCCTGAGACGGTACACGCGTTGTGGCGCTCGATCACGAGCCGGCGTCCCCACCCGTCTCTCCCGAGCGTTCGCCACTCGCGACCGTGGGCGTCCCGAGCCGCGACGTCGAGGTCACTCTCCGGCGTTGCGCGCTCCCATCGCCTGCGTGACGTGCGTGAGCGTGACCAGGCCGAGTCCTCCGAGGAGGTTACCGATCGTGACGACTACTATCATCACCGCGAGCGTCCCGAGGCCGATGTTCGCGCCGAAGAGGATGCCGAAGAAGACGTGTAGCGCGGTGACGACGACGTGGTTCAAGGGTCCGAGCGCGAGGAGGAATCCGACGATGTAAGCGAGGCTGAGCCGGGTCCTCACGCTGTTCACGGCGACGAGGAGGAACGACAGCAAACTGACGAGCGCGCCACCCGCAACGGCGCTCGAAAACCACGCTGCGGGCCCGTGGCGCGCGCTCTCTTTCGCGAACGCGGCCAGCACGTCCCCCGTCCCCGAGGGGAGGACACCGTCGACGGAGAAGACGAGCGCAAAGAGGCCACCGCCGAGGAGATTGAACACGAGCGTGAGGGCCCACAGGCGAAGGAGCGGCGAGAGCATCCAGGTCCCGGATCGATCGGCGGCCGCCGCGACCGGGTCGAAGAAGTTTTCGTTGAACAGTTCCGTTCGACCCACCACGACGAACACGAGACCGACTCCGAAGGCGAGCGCCCCCGCGATTTTGGCGACCTCGCCGAACTGCGGTTCGACGAGAGCTTCGACGATCCCGAGCGCGACGATGCCGAAGACGATCGTGAACCCGGCGATGAAGCTGGTCGAAATCAACTCGAGCAGCGACTGATCGAGTCGTCGCGTACCTTCCTCGACGGCTCGATCGAATATCTCGCCGGGAGAAGGGGCAGGAGTTTCAGCCACATCACCGAACACGGTGTGAAGAGGGAAAAACTGCGGGTGGAGCGCTACGACTCGTCGCGCCGTCGTGAACCCCGCATCGATTCGCCCGTGCCTCTCGACAGGTGGCCCGCGCGGTCGCTCGCGCTCGCCGTCGTGTCGCAGAGGAGTGGGTCGGGGCGGATTTGACCCTCGGTCACTCCGCTCGCTCGCGCTCGCTTCGCTCCCTGGTTCAAATCCTTCGTCACCACTTCGCCGGCGCAGGCTCCTCGCTCCGCTCGTCGCGTTGCGCCGGCAGTAAGTGGGTTGGGGCGGATTTGAACCGCCGACTTCCTCCGTGTGAAGGAGGTATCATAACCGGACTAGATCACCAACCCGCGTCCGGAAAAAACGACCGATGGGACTTAACGCTTCCTTTCGACTATTCGGCCGGCGGTTTTCCGCGCACCCTGTCGAGTCGGAGGCGGGCCTCGGCGATGGCCTCCTTCGCCTCGCCCTCCGCGTTCTCCTGGAGGTCCTTCAGGTCGGCGCGAATCTGGTCGATCCGGGACTGCTCCGGCTCCTCGTCGCCGCCGAGGAGGTCCTGCAACCGCTCCTGCACACCCTCGATCTCCGTCGCGAGCCCCTTCTTCGCGGTGGCCCCGGCGCGTTTCAGGTAGTACTGAGCGTCTTCGAAGTGACGGTTCATGGCGGGAGGTAGCAAATATTAGAATAAAACATTTGTGTCCGGTTGATCGGGACGGAATCGGGACAGTAACGTTTTTATGCTTTTAGGTTCACCTAAACCATAGGGGCCGCCGCCCCGTGCCGTCGAGGGGTACAGTCGCCGCGAGGCGCGATCGTCAACAGTGGGCCCGGCGCATCGCCGGAACGTCTGTTCCATTTCTCCGGCCGTGACGACCCGACGCTCAGTACGTCGGGGACTCCTCGGTCTCGCCCTCGCGCTTGTTCACGACGCGCGCGAAGACGAACAGCGCGTCGGAGAGCCGGTTCAGGTAGGTGATGGCGTGCTCGTTGACCGGCTCGGCGGACGCGAGCGTGACGGCGCGACGCTCGGCGCGCCGGACGACGGCGCGCGCGTGGTGGAGTTTCGCCCCCGCCTCGCTCCCGCCCGGGAGGACGAACGACTGCAACGGGTCGAGTTCCTCGTCGTACTCGTCCATCCACGCCTCCAGTCGCTCCACGTCCTCCTCGTCGATCCGGGGGGCGTCGCTGTCCTCGTCCGGGTCGGCGAAGTCCGCCTGGACGACGTGGAGGTGGTTCTGGATCGCCCTGAGTCGGTCGTCGACGTCGTCGTAACCCGACGGCCGGACGACGCCGACGAGCGCGTTGGCCTCGTCGACCGTCCCGTAGGCCTCGATGCGCGCGCTCGTCTTCGAGACGCGGTCCATGTTCCGCAGGTCGGTCATCCCCTCGTCCCCGCGTCCGGTGTAGATCCGCATACCCGAACTACCGCGGGCCAGCGACTTATACCCACTCGCGGGGTCCGGCCGGGAAAGCGAAGCGTGAAGTGACGCCCGCACGGAGGGCGAGACATGAGCCTCGAAACCCGACACTACTGTCCGCAGTGCGGTGGTGAGCGCGAGTTCTACCGCACCGCGAGCACGCTCATTCACCTCGGCGAGAAGACCAAGTGGCGCTGTACGGAGTGCGACTACGGGTTCGTGATGATCGGCGACGACATCGTCTCCGACGCCGACGTGTCGGCCTGAGTCGGTCACCGCACCCCGCCCCCTCTTTCCCTTCCGTAGATGCGACCACTCGGATCGACGCCCGCTAGGTTGTCAATTGATCGCACGATCACTCAAGGCTTATGCTACTCCGTACCATACCTCCTCCCGCAGGACGAACAACAGTCCGAGAACGTGGCAGGAAAATGAGCACACGAACTCACGACGAGACGAACCAGACGCCCGACACGCCCGATACGCTCGACCCCGACTGCGTCGCCCTCCCGCTGGACGACGGACAGATCATCCTCTACGATCCGTCGAACCACCAGGCGTGGATCCAGTCCGACACGGCCGTCGAGTTCGAATTCGAGCGCGACCCCCCGGGAGAGGACTGAGCCCGGTCCGGAGACCGGGTCGGCTCGCGCATATCGACCGTCATCGTTCCCTCCCCCTTCTTTCGACCCTTCGCTTCGCTCCGTTCGCCCGGCGCACCGCCGAGTACGGCGATCGTCCGGGCGCGCCGCTCACGGTTTCGAGGAACGACTATACCGTTGGGTGCCCGAGCGGACACATGACACACGTCGTCGTCATCGGCGCGTACGGGAGCGCCGGCGTCGCCGTCGCGGACCGCCTCGCGGACGAACAGGGCGTCGAACTCACGCTCGTCGACGACGGCGATCCCGGCGGCGGCCTCTGCATCCTCCGCGGGTGTATGCCGTCGAAGGACGTGTTCTCCGCCGCGGAGCACCGCTACCGGGCGCGCGTCGACGACCGACTCCGGGGCGACCCGCCCGAGGTGGACCTCGAACGGGTCGTGGCGCAGAAGGACGAGCACGTCGCCAACTTCGCGCGACACCGTCGCGCCGCCGTCCACCGCCTCGCGGAGCGCGACGACGTCGAGTTACTCCGCGACACCGCCCGCTTCGTCGACGATCGGACCGTCGCCGTCGGCGACCGCCGGATCGAGGCCGACTACGTCGTCATCGCGACTGGGTCGACCCCGAACGTCCCCGACGTCCCCGGCATCGACGACGTGCCCACCATGACCAGCGCCGACGTGCTCGATGAGACGGCGCTCCCGGAATCCGGGATCGTCGTGGGCTTCGGCTACGTGGGCATGGAGATGGCCCCCTACCTCGCGGAGGCCGGCGGCGTGGACCTCACGGTCGTCGAACACGACGCCCGACCGCTCGACGAGGCCGACGACGAGTTCGGCGACGCCCTGCTCGAGATCTACCGCGAGGAGTTCGGCATCGAGGTGCTCACACACGCGGACGAGCGGTCGCTCGCCCCGACCGAGGCGGGCGTCGAACTGACCTACGAGCGCGAGGGAGAGGAGCGAACGGTCGAGGCTGAGACGGTATTCGTCTTCGCCGGTCGCCGCCCCGCGCTCGACGGACTCGGACTGGAGAACGCGTCGCTCGCGCCGGGCGAGGGCTGGGTCGACGCGACCATGCGCGCGCGCGACGCGGAGCGCGTCTTCGTCGTCGGCGACGCCAACGGCCGGGAGCCGATCCTCCACGTCGCGAAGGAGCAGGCGGTCGTCGCCGCCGAGAACGTCCTCCGCCACCGGGACGGCGAGGACCTGCGGGAGTACCACAACGTGCACCACCACGTCGTCTTCTCCGCGCTCGCGGTCTACCCGTTCGCGCGCGTCGGCCACTCCCGCGCGTCGGCGGAGGCGGCGGGGATTGACCACGTGGCGGTCACGCGAGAGGCGCGCAGCGACGGCGTGTTCGCGACGAAGGACGCCCCCCGGGGGCTCGCTCGACTCGTCGTCGGAACGGACGGCACCGTCCTCGGGTACCAGGGGCTCCACTACCACGCCGACGTGATGGCGAAGACGATGCAGGTCGTCGTCGAGCGCGGGATGGACGTCCGCGACGTGCCCGACCGGGCGTACCACCCGACGACGCCGGAGATCCTCGACGGCCTCTTCCGCGCGGCGAAGCGCGAGTTGGACTAGACGATCGCCGATTCGAGCGCCCTCAACCGACTCCTGACGGTCACCACCTCGTCCTCGTGGTGACACGGAGCGACGTGCTTCACCTCGCCGTTCTCGAACTCCACGAGCGTCAGCGACGGGAACTCGACGCAGACGAACGACTCGTCGGTGACCGTCGAGTGCCGGGCGCAGGTCGGAAAACAGAAGTCGAGCGACGCGTCGCCGCCCCTCGCCCACTCGCCGAACTTCTCCAGTCGGTCGAGGATGAACTGCCCGAACTTCGTCTGCGCCGCCCTCGACTCCGGATCGATCCCCGATCCCCACACGTACATGTCGTAGGCGTCGATGCCGCCGCGCCTGGCGCATGCGCGCACCCGTTCCAGTACCTCCTCCTGCCCCCCGTGTTCGTACCCCGGCGCGAGCGACCGGACGTACACCTCGACCGTCCGCCCCCTCGTGTCAGTTAGTGCCATGTCACTTCCCCCCTCTGCGTACCATCGACCTCGGTGGCGCAAATAGTTTACTCACCGGACAATTCCAAAACTCGTGGATAGCTCTCCTGACTTGACACTCCCGAGGGGGCGTTTCGAACGCTCAGGAAAGCGTTATCAGTCCGAGAGCCCTACCCACGCGGTATGTCTGAGAACGGAGAGTTCGAGTGTTCGGCGTGCGAGCGGTCGTTCTCGACCGAGGAGGAACTCCGCCGGCACGTCCACGAGGTCGGCCTCGTCGACTAGGCGAGTTCGTCCGCGAGGTCGTGGAGCGTCCCGACGGTGAGGTCCGGCTCGCCGTCGAACGGCTCCCAGGGCGACCCCTTCCGATCCGCCCGGACGCCCTGCATCCCGGCGTGCATCGCGCCCTGCACGTCGAGCCAGAGCGCGCTCACGTGAGCGATCTCGTCGATGGGCGTCCCCGTCCGCGCGGCGGCGTGACGGTACAGCTCGCGGGCGGGCTTGAACGCCCGGACCTCGTCGGCGCTGATGGTGTCCTCGAGGAGGTGGTCGATGTCCGCGTGCGCGACCATCGAGTCGAGCATCTCCGGGTTCCCGTTCGAGAGGACGTAGCAGTCGTAGCCCGCGTCCCGGATGCGCTCGATCGCGTCGCGCACGTCCGGGAAGACGTCGAGTTCGTGGTAGACCGCGAGGATCTCGTCGCGCTCGTCCTCCGAGAGGTCGACGCCGTGCGCGTCGAGCGCGTGCTGTAGCGCGTCGCGGTTCATCTCGTAGAACGGCTGGTAGGCGTCGATCTCGTTCGCGACCATCGTGTACTCGAGCGAGCGCGCCCGCCAGAGCCGCGAGACGGGTCGGGGGTCGTCCACGCGCTCGCGCAGGGCCGATTCGGCGGCGTCCACGTCGACGAGCGTGCTGTACGAGTCGAACGTCACCGTCGAGACGCGATCCGCGTCGAAGGTCATGGCAGGCCCTTCTGCGGGCGGGAGTATAGCTGTGGGGTCGGGCGTGTGCGGCGGCGACACGAACGACGTGATCGTCGCGGAGTGCGACCACTGGCGGGACGCGTTCTGGTCACCCTGATACTCGCTACGCGCGGCGAATTCGACGGAGCTAACTGGGACGACGGCCTCAGAAGTCGAGGGTTCACACGAATGAACGTCAGAACTGGACTCTCGTACGGGGACGTGCTGCTCGTTCCCCAGCGCTCTCCGGTCGACAGCCGCAGTCACGTCGACCTCTCGACTCACCTCACGCCGTCGCTCGACCTCGAGATCCCGGTGCTCTCCGCGCCGATGGACACCGTCACCGAGGTCGACACCGCGATCGTCCTCTCGACGATGGGCGGGCTCGGTACGATCCACCGCTTCATGGGCGTCGACGAGCAGGCCGAACAGGTCGGGGCCGTCGCCGACGCGGGCGAGCGCGTCGGGGCCGCCGTCGGCATCGCCGAGGACTTCCTCGACCGGACCGAAGCGACGCTCGCGGCGGGCGCGGACTGCGTGATGGTCGACGTCGCGCACGGTCACATGGAGGCGGCGCTCGCCGCCGTCGAGCGCATCGACGCCGAGTTCCCCGACGCGCCCCTCGTCGCCGGCAACGTCGTCACGCCCCAGGGGGTCCGCGACCTCCACGCGGCGGGTGCAGACTGCGTCAAGGTCGGCGTCGGTCCGGGCTCCCACTGCACCACCCGGGAGGTGGCCGGCGCGGGCGTCCCGCAGCTCACCGCGGTGGACGACTGCGCGGCGGTCGCCCGCGACCTCGGCATCCACGTGATCGCCGACGGCGGCATCCGCACCTCGGGTGACGCCGTGAAGGCGCTGATGGCGGGCGCGGACACCGTCATGCTCGGCGGCTTCTTCGCCGGGACGGACGAGGCCCCCGGCGACCTCGTCGAGGTGGACGGCGAGCGCTACAAGCGCTCGCGCGGCATGGCCTCCACGGCGGCCAACGAGGCGCGCACGGACAAGGCGCTCACCCCCGACGCCGACGAGGGCGTGGACGGCCTCTCGCCGTACCGCGGCCCGCTCGAGGTCGCGCTCTCGGAGTTCCTCGCCGGCGTCCGCTCGGGGCTGAGCTACTGCGGCGGACACACCATCCCCGAGGCGCGCGCGAAGGCGGAGTTCGTCCGGATCGCCCCCGGCGCGAAGGAGCGCGAGGGGGCACACTCGATTCTCGAAGCCCGCCCGGGCGACGAATAGACGCAGGCGCGACCCGTGCGCTCGTCACGTCGACCTCCCGCCGAGCGATGAGCGACGAGCGACGAGCGACGAAGCCGCGCCGCTCAGAGCGGCGCGACGTTGCGGTCGCCGCAGACGGGACAGCGGAGGGCCTCGGCGTCAGCGGGCGCGTCGAACGTCTCGGGGCACGCCGAACACTGGTACTTGGTCTGGCTGTCCCCGCTCCCGCCGAACACGCGTCTGAGTAGCTTCACGGTCTACCACTCCAGTTTCGGGTGAGTTCTACGCGGAGATAAACGGGGGCGCTCGTTGCGACCGTTGCGAACCCGCAACGGTGGAGAACGGCGTGAACGGTCCGGAACTAGTCGGTCTCAGAGGAGCCGTTATCGGCCCTCACCCGCGGTTCTCACTCCTCGCGGTCGAGCGCCTGCCAGGACAGCCGCGGGTTCCGCGCCGCGCTCACCTGGTCGATGCGGCGGGCGGCGGTCCGCTCGGGGGCGGACTCGATCGCTTCCTCGTCCTCCGCCGCCACCGCGTCGAACGCGGCCGCGAGCTGGTCGAGCGACGCGCGGTTCTCGATCTCGGTCGGTTCCGTCATCAGCGCCTCCGGGACCGCCTCGGGCCACTTCGTCGTCGGCGGGTGGACGCCGTAGTCGAGCATGCGTTTCGCCACGTCGGCGGCGTCCGCGTCCGCGCTCGCGACGAACTCGTGGTGGAACGGGCCGAACGGGATCTCGTAGTCGATCCGCTCGGCGAGGTAGTTGGCGTTCAGGACGGCCTTCGCGCTCGCGTCCGCCAGCCCCTCGTCGCCGAGGCGGGCGATGTAGGCGTAGGCCTTCACGAGCACGAGCCAGTTGCCCTGGTAGCCGTGGACCTTGCCGATCGAACGCTCGGGGGCGAACAGCTCGTACCCGCCGTCGGTCCTCCGCACCCGGGGTTCCGGCAGGAACTCGGCGAGGTCCTCCCTGACGCCGACCGGTCCCGCGCCGGGCCCGCCGCCGCCGTGGGGCGTGGCGAACGTCTTGTGGACGTTGTAGTGCATGACGTCGAAGCCCATGTCGCCGGGGCGGGCGCGCCCGAGCAGCGCGTTCAGGTTCGCGCCGTCGTAGTAGAGCAGGCCGCCGGCGTCGTGGACGATCTCGGCGATGCGCTCGATGTCGCGCTCGAACAGCCCCAGCGTGTTCGGGTTGGTGAGCATGAGCGCGGCCGTCTCCTCGCCGACCGCCGCCTCGAGGGCGTCGAGGTCGACCCGCCCGTCGGCCGCGCCGGGGAGTTCGACCACGTCGTAGCCCGCCATGGCCGCGCTGGCGAAGTTCGTCCCGTGGGCGGAGTCGGGGACGACGACCTCGGTCCGGTCCTCGCCGCGCGCCTCGTGGTAGGCCCTGGCGATGAGGATGCCCGCGAACTCGCCCGCCGCGCCCGCCGGGGGCTGGAGCGTCACGGCGTCCATCCCGCCGATGCGCCCGAGGTAGTCCTGCAGACGGTAGAGGAGTTCGAGCGTCCCCTGGGCGCTCTCCGGGGAGCGGTCGGGGTGGATCCCCGCCTTCGGGTGGGCGGCGACGTCCTCGGTGAACTTCGGGTTGTACTTCATCGTGCAGGAGCCGAGCGGGAACGGCCCGTTCTCGACGCCGTAGTTCATCTCGGAGAGGCGCGTGTAGTGGCGCGCGAGTTCGGGCTCCGAGAGGTCCGGCAGGTCGAGCGTGTCGCGCGTCAGGTGATCGGGGAGGGCCGACTCCACCTCGACCTCGCGGGTGTGCTTCTCCGCGAGCAACGGTTCGTACTTCTCGTCGTCCGCGGTCCAGCGCGCCTGGTCGTAGACGAGGGGATCCCGGTCGCTCTCACTAGCCGCTCCCTGATCGCGTTCGTCTCTACTCACGCGACCACCTCCAACGCCTCCACCAGCGCGTCGCGCCTCGCGGCGTTTGTCTCCGTCGTGCAGAGCTGGATCTCGTGCTCGCCGACGACGTGGACGGCGAACCCCTCGCGCTCGAGGTCCGACGCCACCGCCGCCGCGGGCTGGTCGGTGTGCGCGACGAACTCGCGGAAGTGGTGGCGGTCGTGGACCGGCGCGCGCATCCCCACGATCGCGTCCACGCGCTCGGCGAGGTCGGCCGTCGCCGTCACGCAGTCGTTCGCGAGGTCGACGAGCCCCTGCGGGCCGAGCGTCGCCGCGTGCATGGCGGCCCGGAGCGCGACCCACGCCTGGTTCGTGCAGATGTTGCTCGTCGCGCGCTCGCGGCGGATGTGCTGCTCTCTGGTCTGGAGCGTCAGGGTGTAGGCCCGGCGGCCGGTCGCGTCCTCGCTGACCCCGACGAGGCGACCGGGCACCTGCCGCAGGAACGCCTCGCGGCAGGCGAACAGCCCGAGGCCCATCCCGTAGCTCGCGCCCAGCCCGAGCGAGGCCGCCTCGCCGACGACCACGTCCGCGCCGACGCTCGCGGGCTCCCGGAGCAGCGCGAGCGCGAGCACGTCCGTCCCGAGCACGAACAGCGCGTCGTTCTCGTGCGCGAGGTCGCCGATCTCGGGGAGGCGCTCCTCGATCGTCCCCCGGACGGTCGGGTTCTCGGCGTAGACCATCGCCACGTCCTCCTCCACGCGATCGGCGAGCGCCTCGACGTCCGCGTTCGCGTCGTCGGTCGGGTAGGACTCCACCGCGAGCCCCGCGCCCTCGACGTAGTTCTCGAGGACGCCCCGGCGGCCCTCGTGGAGGAGGTCGGGGACGAGCACCGTCTCCCCGGAGATCCGCCGGAGGCGGGCGGCGAGCGTCGCCGCCTCGCCGAGCGCCGTCGCGGCGTCGTACATCGAGCAGTTCGCCACGTCGAGGCCCGTCAGCTCGACGAGCATCGACTGGTACTCGAACAGCGCCTGCAGGAAGCCCTGGGCCACCTCGGGCTGGTACTGCGTGTAGGAGGTCAGGAACTCAGAGCGCTGGGAGAGGTGATCGACCAGCGAGGGCACGTAGTGGTCGTAGTGACCGCGACCGAGGAACTCGGTGAGGTCGGCGTTGCGCCCGAGCGTCGCGTCGACGTGCGCGCGCGTCGCCTGTTCGCTTCGCGACTCGATGCCGAACGCGCCGTCGAAGCGCAGTCCGTCGGGGATGTCGAAGAGGTCCTCCTCGCTCGCCGCGCCGACGGCGGCGAGCATCGCCGCCGTCTCCTCGGGGGTGTGCGGCGCGAAGGGACTACCGGAGTTATGGCTGCTCATGCGTTGATGTGATGGGCGTCCGTGGGCGGGACATCTAGTGGTACGGCGTTACAAGTCACTGCATATGATACCGTCGGATTCGGGTCCATCGGTACACGGTCGTGGCGTAACGGCCGGCGAAGCGACGACCGGTCCGGACACGCCAGTTACAACCACTTCTCGGTGAGAAAGACCACGGAGGGGAACGATTCGCGGTCCGGGAACGCCTCTACGACGTTCGTTATGATACGGTAGAGATCGAACGACGCGAGCCGTTGATTCGGATAGTAGAACACGCAGCCGCGGTCGTCGGCTTCGACTTCCACGAAATCGTCGTCGTTGGTGACGACGATCCGGTCCGTCGAACGAGCGTACGAACGCACCCGGTCGTCGGGTACGCCCGGTCCGAGATCGGAGAGTGCGACGACGCGCTCGACGTCGTGGCCGTCGCGGACGAGTTTGTCCGCGAGGTCACGCTCCGTGTGTTCGTCGAGGAGAAACCGTACCATCTATCGTTGAGACGATTCGTGGACATCGCCAGGCCCGGTAACGACGTTCGGGTCGTCGGCCGCCTCGCGCTCGACCCGTTCGCGTCGCTCCCGGAGTTCGGACATCTCGCGGGGGTGTTCGTGATAGTACGCGAGCGCGTGGTAGACGTCCGCGATGTCGAGATCGTACCGGTCGGCCACCGTCCGCGCCGAGAGGTCGCGGCCTTCGACCTGCTCGTAGATGAACAAAACGCCGATGCGGCGACCCGCGATTCGAGGCTCGCCCCCGAGGACGTCCGGCGTCGTGACGATGCGGGCGCTCTGCTGTGCCATTACGCGATACTCTATGCGACTCCGGGTAAAAGGATTCGCCCCGACTACTCGACGAACCGGTACTTGCGCTCGCCCATGCGCCCCCAGCCGTCGAAGGCGAACTCGCCGTCGGGGACGGTGAACTCCTCGACGTCGTCCAGCCGCTTGTCGTGGTTGTGCGCGTCGTGGACGCGCTCGTACTCCTCGAAGGAGATGTCGCGGCGGGCCTCCAGCTGCTCGTCGACGTTCAGGTGAGCGATCTCCTCCTCCCAGCCCGGCTGGACGGTCTCGGCGTGGATCTCCGCCTGCGCGCCGCTGCCGTAGGAGCCGACGAGGAGCTTCTTCCCCTCGATCTCCCAGTCGTTCTCCAGGGCGTGCTTCAGGCCGCTCGCGCGGGCGACGTGAACCGACCCGGTGTACCAGTTGCCGACCTCGCGCGCGATCTCCAGGGTGGGGGCGATGACGCGGTCGTACCACTCCAGGTACGTCTCGGTGTCCTTGAGCGCGTCCGTGTACTCGCGGACGGCGTCGAGGAACGCCGCCTCGTCCTCGAACGCCTCGTAGCGCGGCTGGCGGCCGATCTCGGCGGCGAGTTCCTCCTCGATGCTCGTGTCGCGGATCATGTGTCGGTAGCCCAGCAGGGCGGCCTTGCGGACCATGCCGGGGAAGGGCGTGTGGAAGGGGACGAGGACGAAGTCGTCGGGGTGCGTGTCCCCCGAGACGCTCTCGAAGTCCTCGAGCGCCTCGCGCATGCGCGCGAGGTAGACCTGCACCGAGCGCTTGCCGTCGACGCTCGGGAACTGCTGGTTGGGCTTGAGGAAGTCCGTCTCGTCGGCGCTCCCGTAGCCCTGCTCGGCGGAGAGTTCGACGAGGTCGGGGTCCTCGGCGATGAGCATGGCGACCGCGCCCGCCCCCTGGGTCGCCTCGCCGGCGTCGCCGCGCGCGTAGAGCGCCGTGTCGGTGGCGATGACGAGCGCGCTGCGCCCGCGGTTTCGACCCGCCTTGATCCAGTTGTAGGCGTCGTCCAGACTCTGCGTGCCGGAGATGCAGGCGAACTTGCGCTCGCCCTTGTTGGCGTGGTGGAAGTCGCCCTCGAAGACCTGTTCGAGGCAGCCCGCGATGTACGTCGAGACGGGCTTCGAGTTGTCGAACGCGGACTCGGTCGCCACGTCGATGCGGCCGATGTCGGCCGGTTCGAGGCCGCGTCGCTTCATCAGTCGATGGGCGGCGTTCGCGCCCATCGTGACGATGTCCTCGTAGGTGTCGGGGAAGGAACTCGCCGCGAGGCCGAGTCCCTTCGTGTACTTCTCCGGCTCCTCGCCCTTCGCGGGCGCGAAGGTCTCCGCGAGGTCGAGTTTGAGCTTCCCGGTGTGGATCTCGATTGCGTCGATGCCGACGGATGTCATGGCTGGTGAGTCGACCGGGAGATATAAGTGTTTGACGACGATGAATTCGTCGTTCGTCGAAATCAGCGGCGCGCGGGACCGCCGGTCGTCGGACGGGTTCCGCGAGAACGGCGCGATGGCGGGTGCGGATGGGGTCCGGGGGTGCACCGGGTCGGTCGCCCGCGCTTCCTGCGCTCGGAGGCGTCCTACGCTTCGTCCTCTTCGACGACCTCGGGGTCGCGAAGCGCCTCGTAGAGGCTGTTGAGGCCGTCGACCCACTCGGCGACGAGGCCGTAGTCCAGGTCCTCGACGAGCGAGAGGTCCATGTCCTGGCCGTCGATGATGAGCGTGCCGGCCTGCACGCAGTGGACGTGCGCGGCGTCGAGGTCCTCCTCGGACTCGGCGTCGCGCGCGGCCTCGACGTGCTCCTCGACCGTCCCGTCGCTCGTCACGCCCGCGGCGACGTACTCCTGGGCGGCGTGGAAGACGCAGACGAGCGCGGTCTGGACCGCGTCGATGAGCATCAGGGTGTCCTCGTCGTCGAACTCGACCTCCGAGAGGACGATCTCCTGGATACCCGCCAGTTCCTCCATCGCCGCCTCCTCGTCGAGTTCGCCCTCGTCGTAGGCCGAGACGACCTTCGCGACGGCGATGACCGTGTCGTCCTGCAGGTTCAGCCGGAGGCGCGCGGAACTCTCGTCTTCGAGATCCACGCCCTCCTCGTCCAGGCGGTCGAGCCAGTTCTGCCAGCGCTCCTCGGTGTAGTACTCACCCTCCGGCGTACTCATACTCACGACTTCGGGCGGCCGGCCATATGCCTTTTCGTTATTCCAACGTTCCGCGGGTGTCGATACCGTAGACCATCCGCGGCGTCTCGACGTGCGCTCGTTCGAGCGCCTCGTCGTACCCCTCCTCGCGCAGCCAGCGGGTCCGCCGCGGCACCGTCTTCGGGCCGAGCACCGCGCCCGGTCGGTCGGGGTCGTCGATGAAGTCCGTCTCCATCATGAAGGGGACCTCGCGCTCGGCCGCCCGCACCAGTTCCTCCCTGTCGGCCAGCACGCTCGGGGTCGGCCCGACCACGCCGCCCGTCGAGTAGTGCTTGACGACGTGCTCCCGCCGCATCCCCGCCGCCTCGGCCCACTCGGCCACCTCCGTGAAGTCCTCGCCGCCCTCGGTGTGGAGCTGGACGGCGCACCCCAGGTCCGCCCCGAGCGCGAACGCGTGGCGCATCACCTCGTTCGAGGCCGCCCACACGGCCTCGTCCACCTCGTAGTGGGGTCGCCCGGACTTGAGCGCGAGCGCCGTCCCGTCGGCGACGTACTCGGCGGCGGCGTCCAGCCCCGCGCACATCAGGTCGCGGGCCTCCTCGGGCGCGTAGCCCCGCTCGACCAGTTGCGAGATCAGCGCCGGGTGGACGCCGAGGACGGGCCACGCGCGCCCGGCGAGCACCTCGTTCGACTCCCGGACCACGTCCACCGTGTGGTCGTAGGCCGTCCGGAAGTCGTCCCTCTCCTCGACCGCGACGCCGTAGTGCCACGACGGCTTGTTGAGCACGAGCAGGTGCGTTCCGCCGTGGTCGGCGAACTCCTCGCACGCCTCGACGCCGCGGCCGTTCACCGGGTCGAGGTGCATGTGGTCGTCGAGCACCGGGTCCATGTCCGAACGTCGTCGCGGTCGGGTAAAAGGGCGGCTATTCGGACGATTCGGACGATTCGAACGATCCCGACGGCCCGAGCGTCACCGCCTCGTGGGCCGTGCTCGGCAGGGCGTCGGAGCGCCCGTAGTCGCCGGGGGCGATGGCGAGCGTGCGGACGCCGCGCTCTGCGGCCGTCTCGAGCACCGGCTTGAAGTCCATGTCCCGCGAGGCGATCGCCAGCACGTCGATCGCGCCGTCAGCGACGGCCGCCGTCGCGTCCACGGCGAGCTTCACGTCCACGTCGCCGCTGGTCGTCACCACCCGGAAGCCGTGGGCCTCCGCGGCCTGGATCAGTCCAGCCGTGGCGCGCTCGTCGACGTACAGCCGGGCGTGTGTCAGGCGGCCGCGCTCGGCGGCCGCCGCGCGAACGTCGTCGAGGTCGACGTCGAACTCGGTGCGAAAGACGTTCGGGCCGTCGACGAACAACCCGACTCGACGGCCCTCATCCCCGACGAATCGGCGCACGAACCCGCTCATGTCCGTCGGGAACCGGCGGCCACCTAAAGCCGTGCTGGTTCGACTCTCGATCCGCCTTCGACGAATTAATTTAACGCAGAATAGATAGACTAAAATACTATCAGGGAATCGGTACTGTCGCAATGGGTGAGAGACACACGCTCGATCGTCGTCGCTTCCTCAGACTGTCCGGCCTCGCCGGCGTCGGTGCCTTCGCGGGCGTCGCCGGCGCGACGCCGGGGCGTTCGCCCGGCCCGAAGGAGGGCGAACTCCTCGTCGGCATCTCGGCGGACGGGAAGAAGGTCGAGAAGCACGGGAGGAAGATCGAGCGCAAACTGGAGAAGAAGTACGACGTCACCGTCACGCTGACCCACGAGAACGAGGTGCTCCGGTATCTCGCGATCGAACTCGGCGACGTCTCGGAGAAGGAGCGGCGCAAGATACGCAAGCGGATCGAGAAGTACGAGGCGGCGAAGTACGTCGAGGAGAACGCCACCTTCGAGGCGCTGTTCGTCCCGAACGACCCCCGCTACGACGACCAGTACGCCGACCAGATGGTGAACGCCCCGACGGCGTGGGACACCACGCTGGGCGATTCCGGCGTCACCGTCGCCGTCGTGGACCAGGGCGTGAAGTACGACCACCCGGACCTCGACGGCAACGTGGCCGCGGATCCCGGCTACGACTTCGTGGACGACGACACCGACCCCTATCCCGACGCGCTCGCCGACGAGACCCACGGCACGCACGTCGCCGGCATCGCCGCCGCCGAGGTGAACAACGGCGAGGGGGTCACCGGCATCGGCAACTCCACGGTCATCGCCGGGCGCGCGCTCAGCGAGGCGGGCACCGGGAGCACGAGCGACATCGCGGACGCCATCCAGTGGGCCGCGGACCAGGGGGCGGACGTGATCAACCTCTCGCTGGGCGGCGGCGGGTACACCAGCACGATGAAGAACGCCGTCTCGTACGCCTACAGCAACGGCGCGCTCCTCGTCGCGGCGGCGGGCAACGACTACGGCGGGTCCGTCTCGTACCCGGCGGCCTACAGCGAGTGCCTCGCCGTCTCCGCGCTCGATCCCGACGGGACGCTCGCCGCCTACTCGAACTACGGATCGGAGATCGAACTCGCCGCGCCGGGCACCAACGTCATATCGACGTGGACGGACGACGGCTATAACTCGATCTCGGGCACGTCGATGGCGACGCCGGTGGTCGCGGGCGTCGCGGGCCTCACGCTCGCCGCGTGGAACCTCACCAACGAGGAACTGCGCTCGCACCTCAAGGCCACGGCCGTCGACGTGGATCTCTCCGCCGCCAAGCAGGGGAGCGGCCGCGTGGACGCCGGGAACGCCGTCACGACCCAGCCGGGGAGCGGTTCCGGCGGGGACGGCGGGAGCGGCGACTCGCAGACGGCGTCCGTGAGCGACTCGCTCTCGGGGTACTGGGACGAGGACTGCTGGACCTACGCGTGGCACTACGCCGCTCCGAGCAAGGTCGTCATCGAACTGAGCGGCCCCGCGTCCGCCGACTTCGACCTGTA
The DNA here is from genome assembly GCF_024228315.1 of Halomarina pelagica. Lineage (NCBI taxonomy): Archaea > Methanobacteriati > Methanobacteriota > Halobacteria > Halobacteriales > Natronomonadaceae > Halomarina > Halomarina pelagica. Next base: position 3,432,584 of record NZ_CP100454.1, on the reverse strand, counting down.
CGCCAACGACGGGACGGGGACCTGTCCCACCACGTCGAGCTACGACTACCGGTCGTGGACGACCGACAGCCAGGAGACGATCACGATCGACACCCCGGACGCCTCGACCGACCTCCACGTCCTCGTGGACTCCTACAGCGGGAGCGGCGACTACACGCTGACCATCACGGAGTACGCCTGATACTGTCGGACGGACGCCCGTCACGAATCTCGCCACCCCGAGGTGGCGAGTAGCGTCACGACGGTACGGCAGACAGGACGTTCCGAGCGCCCGGTTCACGCCGTCTCCTCCCCCCCCCCCGCCTTCGTCACGTTGCGCTCGCGCCGTCCACTCTTATCCCCCCTCGTCTTCTCGGGTGAACCATGTCGGCCCTCGCTATCGATCCAGTCGTTCTCGTCGCCCTCGCGGCGGAGAGCGGGGCGAGCATCGAGGGGATCCTCCTCGATCTGCTCCCCATCGCCATCATCGCCGCCGGCGTCGGGGTCTTCGTCGCCAAGGTCGGACGGTTCCCCTACACCATCGCGCTCCTGCTCGCGGGGTTCACCGTGTCGGTCGTCGGCGCGACGACGAGGGCGGTCGACATCGACATCGCGCTCTCGCACGACCTCATCCTGCTCGTCCTCCTCCCGCCGCTGCTGTTCGAGGGGGCGGCCACGACCGACCTGGAACGGCTCCGTCGGAACCTCGTCCCCATCCTGGCGCTCGCCGTCGTCGGTCTCGTCGCGTCGGTCGTGGTCCTCGGCCTGGCGGGCGCGGAGCTGTTCGGCTTCCCCCTGCTCGTCGCCCTCCTGTTCGCCGCGATGATCCTCCCGACGGACCCGGTGAGCGTCCTCGCGCTGTTCAAGGAACTCGGCGCGCCCGACCGGCTCTCGGTGCTGGTCGAGGGCGAGAGCCTCGTCAACGACGGCGTCGGCGTCGTCCTCTTCTCGGCGCTGCTGACGCTCGTCGTCCGGGGGGCGAACCCGGCGGAACTGTTCACCGTCGCCGGCGTCGCGCGGGTCGCGTTCGACGTGGCCGTGGTGAGCCTCGGCGGCCTGATGGTCGGCCTGGTCACCGGCTACGCCGTCTACAGCGTGATGGTCAACCTGGACGAGCACATGACCGAGATCGTCCTCACGCTGCTTCTCGCCTACGGCAGCTTCCTGCTCGCCGAGCACTACCTCCACGTCTCCGGCGTCATCGCCACGGTCGTCGCGGGGCTGTTCATCGGCAACCGCGGCGCGGAGTACGCCATGAGCCCGCAGACGAAGATCTCCATCTTCAACAGCCTCGAGACCCTCGCGTTCCTCGTCAACACGTTCATCTTCCTGATGATCGGCGTCGTGACGCCGGTCGGGCAGTTGATCTCGCACGTCGGCCTCATCGCGCTCGCGATCCCGGCCGTGCTGGTCGCCCGCGCCGTCACCGTCTACCCCATCGCGGCCGCGCTCAACCGGTTCGTCGAGCCGCCCATCTCGCGCAGCTACCAGCACGTCATGCTCTGGGGCGGGCTCCACGCCTCGATCCCCATCGCGCTGGTGCTCGGGTTGCCGCGCACGCTCGCCGACGGGACGCCGTTTCCGTTCCGTGAGGAACTGCGCGCGATGGTCTTCGGGGTCGCCGCGTTCAGCCTCGTCGTCCAGGGCATGACGATGTCGAACCTCCTGCGACGGCTCGGCATCGTCACGCGCTCGGACGTGGAGGAGCTGTACGAACTGCTGGTCGGACGACGCCGGGCCGTAAACGAGGCGCTCTCGGCGGCCGAGCGCCTGAAGCGACGGGGCGACCTCCCGCGGGAGGTCTACCAGGACTTCACCGACGAGTACGAGCGCGAACTCGACGACCTCCAGGAGGCGATCGCCACCCTGCTCGGGGACAACCCCGAACTCCGCCGCGAGCGTCTGCTGGTGGGCGAGCGGCAGATCCTCCAGCGGGAGAAGAGCGCCATCATGGACGCGGTTCGGTCGGGCGTCGTCACCGACGAGGTCGGCAAGCGACTGCTCGACGAGGTCGACCTGAAGCTCGACCAGGTGCGGAGCGGCGAGACCACCGTCGAACGCGGCGAGGAGGGCTACACCGAGTTCTGGCGCACGCGCGCCGCCGAGCACGGTCTCGACGTCGGCCCCGGTCCCGACGCGGACGCGGGATCGAGTACCGACTGACCGCGCCGAACGCCGGCGCTCGACGCGGGGCCCTCCCGATCCGCCGCGTCGTATCGCGGAGCCCCACCCCGGACGAAGCTTCAAGTGCGAGAACGGGACGAGTGACTCCCACCGGCGACGTGAACGTACCAGCCGGTCTCTCGACTATGCACTGTCGCAACTGCGGTAACACGGATCGATTCGTCCTGCTCGTCGAACTCACCTGCCTCGTCGGTTCGGACGACAGTCGCGCCGACCCCGACTGGTCGATCGGCGCGGAGTGCCCTCGCTGTGCGAGTACCGATCTCGCGGGCGAACCGGCGACGTTGCTCACCTCCGGTCGTTGAGATCGGAGGTTCCCCTCGACGCGCCCCGACGCCCGCGGGCGTCCATCGACACGACCAGCGGCGCGCCGGACGCCCCCGCGGCGAGCGCGAGTTCGCAGGTCAGCCGCGAGGCCGCCCCCGGCGGTAGCACCTCACGCAGTATCGGATACTCGCGCAGCCAGACCGCCGCCGGCGCTCGCCGTTCGATGGCGCGCCGCGCGCGGTCGAGCGCCGCGTCCGGCCCCGACGCGGACCAGCTGAGACGCCGATCGGCGGCGGCCGCGACCACGGTCAGCGGCGTCACGTAGCGGTCGCCGTCGAAGGTCGTCCCCAGGCCCGGCCCGACGCTGACGTACTCCCGCATGCGCTCCTCGTGGGGCTCCTCGGTAACGACCACCAGTCCGCGTTCGTCTCCCCGCCGTACCTCGATAGTCACTATTACCTATTTCGTCGGAATAGCTAAAAGTGCATAACAGTGTCGACTGCTTTCCACCGATAATGACCGACGACGAGCGGATTCTCGGTACGACGAAAGTGACGGACCGGTGGCGGATCAGCCTCATCAAGGCCGTTCGTGAGGAGTTCGCGGAGGCCGGAATCGAGGTGGAGGTCGGGGATCGGCTCGTCTACAAACTGCGCGACGGCCGGATCATCGTCGAACCGGCGTAGCTCACGCTCCCCCGGGGACCTTGCCGTTGCCGCCACCACTCCTTTGAGAGTGGCGCGAGAAGACCGAAACATGTCCGACGACGAACACGGCCGCGACGTCGAACTCGCGAAGGAGAGAGACGAAGACGAGAGCGAGGAGGCGGACGACGCCGCGGAGGCCGAGGAGAAGGCGAAGGAGGCCGCCCGCGAGCGCCGCAACGAGGAGATCGAGGAGGAGGTAGAGCGGAAGTCCGAGGTCCGCGAGGAGGAGGCGGCCGAACAGGAGAACGTCGACAACCACCGCGACGAACCGCCGTTCGAGAGCTGAACCGCCACCCGTACGACCCTCGCAACGTCAACACCTCCGCCTCTTCGTACGGTAGTGGGTCGCGAGCGCGGCGCGATCCACGCCGGAACGGACGCTCGCCGTCCACCGATCGACGCCGCCCGTCCCCGCCGCCTGTCGCCTCGTCCGCCGCGTCGTCGCCCGCTACTTCTTCACTCACCCTCCGTCACTCTCTCCTCCGTCACTCTCTCCTCCGTCACTCTCTCCCCCGTCACTCTCTCCTCCGTCGTCCCCCGATCCGTCGTCTCCTGCCCCGTCGTGCCCGTCCGTCGCTTCGGCACCATCGTCGTCGTAGAACCCCTTGATGATCGCCTCGTTTTCGACGCCGCCGCTGTCCACGTCCGGGCGGTCCTCGGTCTCGGCCTCGGCATCGGTGTCTTCGTCGGTCACGTCTACGGATCTACGCCCGCGTCGTGATATACCGTCGGTCCCCGGCGTTCGGGTCTCGGATTTCGTATCGCGATTATCGGTGTATCCGTGGTCCGACTCCCCCCGTCCGACAAACCAAATCATTACGTCGTTCGCCCCGAGGGGAGGCATATGGCCCTTCGGAAACCGCCGTTGCGCGACCTCCTCGCCGACCGCGCGAAGTTCACGGAGTTCGGCGGGTGGGAGATGCCGGTGGAGTTCGACTCCATCCGGACCGAACACGAGGCCGTCCGCGGATCCGTCGGCATCTTCGACGTCTCGCACATGGGCGAGATCGAGGTTTGGGGTCCGGACGCCGCCGAGTTGATGCAGCGGCTCACCACGAACGACGTATCGCGACTCTCACCCGGTGATGGGCAGTACTCGGCCGTCACCGACGAATCGGGCGTCGTTCTCGACGATACGGTCGTGTACGCGCTCCCCGAGGCGCATCAGCCCGACGCGGGCGACGCCTACCTCTTCGTCCCGAACGCGGGCCACGACGAGGAGATGGCGGCGCGCTGGGTCGACCACCGCGACCGGTGGGATCTCGACTGCACCGTCGAGAACCGCACCGAGGAGTACGCCATGTTCGCGGTCCAGGGCCCCGACAGCGAGGACCTCGTCGCCAACGCCGCGGGCGAGGGGGTCCGCGACGTCTCGCGGTTCGACGTCGCCGAGGCGACCGTCGAGGGGATCGACGTTCTCGCCGCGCGCACGGGTTACACGGGCGAGGACGGCTTCGAGATCCTCTGTCCGTGGGACGGGGCGGAGACGGTCTGGTCCGCGCTCCCCTGCCAGCCCTGCGGTCTCGGCGCGCGGGACACGCTCCGCATCGAGAAGGGGTTCCTGCTCTCCGGGCAGGACTTCGACCCCGAGTCGAACCCGCGGACGCCCTACGAGGCGGGCATCGGCTTCGTCGTCGCGCTCGACACGGACTTCGTCGGTCGCGACGCGCTCGCCGACGCGACCGACCCCGACGAGCGCTTCGTCGGGTTGACGCTCCTCGATCGGGGTGTCCCGCGGAGCGGCTACGACATCACCGACGGGGAGGGGACCGTCATCGGGACGGTCACCAGCGGTACGATGAGTCCCACGCTCGGCGAACCGATCGGCCTCGGGTACGTCCCGCGCGAGTACGCCGACCCGGGCACGGAGATCGGGGTCGTCGTCCGCGAACGAAAGAAAGACGCACGCGTCACCGAAACACCGTTCCTATGAGCTTCGAGATACCCGACGACCTGTACTACCTGGAAACGCACGAGTGGGCGCGCATCGAGGACGGCACCGCTCGAATCGGCATTACCGACTTCGCGCAGGACGAGCTGGGCGACGTGGTGTTCGTCGAACTCCCCGACGAGGGCGACGAACTCGAACAGGAGGCGCAGTTCGGCGTCATCGAGTCCATCAAGGCCGTCTCCGACCTCTACGCGCCGCTCTCGGGCACCGTGAGCGCCGTCAACGAGGACCTGTTCGACGCGCCCGAACTCGTCAACGAGGACCCCTTCGGCGACGGCTGGATGCTCGAACTGGAGGGCGTAGACGAGGACGAACTCGACGCGCTCCTCACGCCCGAGGAGTACGAAGAGCAGATCGCCTGAACCCGCGGTCGGCCGGTTTTTTACGTCTGCCGCGAATGCACGAGTCGCCACGCGCGGCGATCTATTACACTGTATATCGCTATACGTAACTCGGTCGGCGTTCGCCCCAGGACCTCGGTCCGTCCCCTCGATCGCTCCGATCGAACGGTCCAAGGGTCGGTCGTCGGTCGGGGCACGAGTAGCGGTATCGGTCGCGCGAGGAGGACTAGTGTCGGTGGGTCGCGACCTCGTCCGCTCGCTCAGGTGCGTGTTCCTCCGGGTGACGGGCGAGCGACCACCGCAGCAACGGCGGGGCCATCAGCGACGTGACGACGGCGACGAGGACGATGATCGAGTAGAGCTCGATCGTTAGCACGCCGAGTTGGAGCCCGACCGTCGCGACGACGAGTTCGATCGCGCCGCGGGCGTTCAGTCCCGCCCCCACGGTGAACGCCACCCAGCGCGACCGTCCCGTCCCGAGCGCGCCGATCGCCGCGCCGACGAACTTGCCGGCGATGGCGACGGCGAGCGTGATCGCCGCGATCGCCGCGGTGGACGGCTCCGCGAGCGCCGAGAGGTCGACCCGCAGGCCGGCGGTGGCGAAGAACACGGGGGCGAACACCCCAATGGTGATGTTCTCGAACGCCTGGAACGTCCGTCCGTCGAGCGCTCCCGAGCGTTCGACGAGGATTCCGACGACGTACGCGCCCAGGACCGCTTCGAGGCCGATCCCCACCGTGATCGCGCCGGTGCCGAGCGCGAGTATCACGATCGTCGAGAGCGTCGTTCGGTCGGAGCCGGTCGCGGCCGAGTTCATGAGCGCCGTCACGAGCCACTGCCCGACGGTGAAGGCGACGATCAGGAACGCGAAGAGGAACCCCGCGGTCGTCACCGTCCCGACGGCGTCGAATCCGCCCCTGCGGGCGAGCCCCGCCACGAGCGAGAGCAGGAACCAGCCGATCGTGTCGTCCACCATCGCGGCGACGATCGTCAGCTGTCCGACGCCGCGGCCGAGCGCGTCGAGGTCCATGAGCACGCGTGCGACCACCGGGATGGCGGAGATGGAGAGCGCCGTCGCGAGAAAGAGGCTGAACACGATCGGCTGATCGGGCGTCGCGAGGAACTCCCGTGGCATCCACTCGCCGAGCGCGAACCCCATCGCGAACGGGACGGCGATCCCCGCGAGCGAGATCGCCGCGGCCGTCCTCGACTCGCGTCGGATGAGTTCGAGGTCCGTCTCGAGACCGGTCAGTACGAGCAACAGGAGCAACCCGATGAACGCGACTACCTCGAGGAGGTGGAACTGCGTCGCGTTCGGCGGGAACAACGTCCGGAAGAGGTCCGGGGCGAGCAGGCCCAGCACGGACGGCCCGAGGACGATCCCGGTGAGCAACTCGCCGACGACGACCGGGTACCCGACGCGCTCCGCGAGCGCGCCGAGCGCCCGCGCGACGAACAGGATCAGCGCCAGTTGAACGAGCAACAGCAACACCGTCTGGCGCGCGAGCGGCTCGATGTACTCCTGCATAGCGTTATTTTGTGGATCGACACGTACGGCCTTTGTTCCTGCGCGTCGCGGTCAGTCTTCGTCGTAGAGGTGCATCTCCTCGAAGAAGCGGTCGCTCACCTGTTCGGCGGCGTAGCGGAGGACGACGGCGTCGTCCGCGGCGTCGGCGAAGAGTCCGAGGGGGATCTCGCCGCCGGCCATGTCGCGGTAGCCGCCTGCGTCCCCCACGTCGTCGAACGCCCGGCGGGCGACCTCGCCCGCGTTGACGCGGGGGTCCGTGGAGCGGATGCTCATCCGGATGGTGTCCTCGACGATGCCGAAGACGAGCACGGTGCGGACGCCCTCGAGGTTCAGCAGGTAGCGCGCCGCCTGCGGGAGGGCGTCCGTCTCGGTCGTGATGCCGGCCGAGGTGACGAGCACCGACCCCCTGACCTCGCGGTTGCGGATGGCCTCGCCGATCGCGTCGAGCGTCGTCGGGCTGAACGCCGCCCCGTACATCCGTTCGACGAGTTCCACGTCGGCGTGCGGCCGGACGTAGGCCCCCGCGGCGTACTCGTTGGCGGTCGGGTTCCGGACGTGATCGAGCCGCTCCCGGTGGAGGGCGAACAGGAGCGCGGAGGCGAGGCGCTCGGAGGGGACGATGTCGAGGGTTCGGAGGTACTCGACGAGGATGGCCGCCGTCGTCGCGTAGCCGGTGCGACAGTCGGTGAACGAGACGTCTCCGGGCTCGTCGCACGGTCGGTGGTCGATGACGATGTCGGGGACCGTCTCGACCGGCAGGTCGTCGTAGGCCCCCGGTTCGGCGTGTCCGACCAGCGCGATCCGCTCGAACTCGTCCGGGTGTAGCTCCTCCGCCTCCTCGAGGTCGATGTCGAGGAGGTTGATGAACGCCAGGTTCTCCTGGTGGGAGATCTCCTCGCTGTAGGCCGTCCGGACCTCTCCGACGCCGACCGCGCGGGCGATGGTCTCGAGCGCTAGCGCACTCGAGATACAATCGGGGTCGGGGTTGTCGTGGCACACCACCAACAGGGAGTCGACCCCGTCGAGCGTGTCGACGAGTTGCTGTGCGTAGCCCACGGGTGACACTACGCGCGATTTCGGAATAAACTTCGCTTTATTTTTACACGCTAGTGATAGTCACGTAACGCTGACGACCGCCCCGTCCGCCGCAGGGAGCGCCCCTGTCGGCGGTCCGCCCGACGGTCGGCGGTCGGACGCCGGATCCCCCGGAGCGGGTCCCGCCGACAGTATATACCGACGCCGCGCCTCCCCGACGCATGGAGTTCACCGTCGACACGGACGCGCGGACGCAGGTGGTGGACGTGACCGATCGGGTAGCGGGCGCGGTTCCGTCCGACGCGACCGGGATCTGCACCGTCTTCGTCCGTCACACCACGGCCGGCGTCGTCGTCAACGAGGCCGAGTCGAGGCTGCTCGACGACGTGGCGGCGTTCCTCGGCGAGGCGGTCGCCGACGAGGGCTGGCGGCACGACGACCTGGACGGCAACGCCGATTCCCACCTCCGGGCGCTCTTGCTCGGTCCGAGCGCGACGATCCCGGTCGTAGACGGCCGCCTCGACCTCGGGACGTGGCAGTCGGTGCTCCTCGTGGAGTGCGACGGCCCGCGCTCCCGACGGGTGACGGTGACCGTGACGCGAAGCGCCTGAGCGTCCGGCGGTTCGGTCGGTCCCGGCGGTCGCGCCGATCCGACGACCGTACGATCCCAGTCCCGGCCCGCGGCGACCGTCTCGACGCGCGACCCGTCGGAACCAGAACGGGCGGAGGAGTGCTCAAGCCCGTCGACGACGATGAACCGACACATGGCTGACGCGAGCGACGTCGAGCGCTACCGGGCGAACTACCGCGCGGAGGTGGACAGCGCCGCGGTCTACCGGGCGATGGCGAGCGCCGAGTCGAACCCGGACCTCGCGACGCTCTACCGCCGCCTCGCCGGAACGGAGGCCGAGCACGCCGGGCTCTGGGCGGAGAGACTGGAAGCGGCCGGCGCGAGCGTTCCGTCGGATCGACCGGGGTGGCGGGCGCGCACGTTGAGTCGACTCGTCCGCTGGTTCGGGCCGGGGGCGGCGCTCCCGACGCTCGACGCGGCCGAACTGACCGACAGCCACGCCTACGTCGACCAGCCGGAGGCGGCGGCGGCGGGGATCCCGGCCCAGGAGCGATCGCACGCCCGGCTCCTGCGTTCGATCGAGGGGGCGGGCGGGATGGAGGGCGGGGCGATCGCACGGCTCGAGGGGCGTCACCGGGCGACCAGCGGGAACGCCCTCCGGGCCGCCGTCCTGGGGGCGAACGACGGCCTCGTCTCTAACCTCAGCCTCGTCATGGGCGTCGCGGGCGCGGCGCTCGCGGCGCAGGCGATCCTCGTCACCGGCCTCGCGGGGCTGCTGGCGGGTGCCGGGTCGATGGCGATGGGCGAGTGGCTCTCCGTGCAGAGTTCGCGCGAACTCTACCAGCGACAGCTGGCCGTCGAGGCGTCCGAACTCGCGGAGTTCCCCGAGGAGGAGGCCGAGGAACTCGCGCTCGTCTACCGGGCGAAGGGGCTGTCGGAGGGGCAGGCGCGCTCGCTCGCCGATCGGCTCGTCGCCGACGAGTCGGCGGCGCTCGATACCCTCGCGCGGGAGGAACTGGGCATCGACCCGGAGGAACTGGGCGGGTCGGCGTGGGAGGCCGCCGGCGCGTCGTTCGTCCTGTTCGCGCTCGGGGCGGTCGTGCCGGTGCTGCCCTTCGCCCTCCTGACGGGCACCGCGGCCGTCCTTACCAGCCTGGGGTTGAGCGCGCTCGCGCTCTTCCTCATCGGGGCCGGGATCACGCTCCTGACCGGGCGGAGCGTACTCTATTCGGGGGGTCGGCAGGTACTCATCGGGCTGGCGGCGGCCGCGCTCACCTACGGCGTCGGGAGCCTCATCGGCGTCGCGATCGCGGGATGAGCGTTCGTCCGGGCGGTCAGGCGACCGTCCGCAGCGCGTCGAGCATCGCGTCGAGGTCGGCGTCGGTGACGGCGAGCGAGAACCCGTCGACGCGCGCGAGCGCCGGGGCGTGCTCCCACAGCGCGTCGCGGTCCATCCCGTGGAGGACGACCGCGCTCGGCGTCGGCGTGACGACGCGGAGGGCGACGAGCGGCGACTCCCCGCGGGTCACGTCGGTGAACACGAGCGCGCGGTTGGTCGACTGGCCGTAGAGGCGGTAGAATTCCTCGCTGGAGAGGCGCGTGATGGCCTCGATGGAGTTGATGACGGTGTGACCCGCGATGGTGCGCTGGGTCCCCTCGACGACCTCCTCGGCGTCGATGGCGTCGTAGAACCGCGAGATCGGGACGGTGGCTGAGTACTCCCGGAGGTCGTAGACGATGTCGCTCTCGAAGCCCGCCGAGATGACGCGCGCGAACTGGCGGACGTGTGTGCCGCCGCGCGCCTCGTCGATGTCGAGCAGGGCCTCGATCACCCGACGGACGACGCCGATGCCCGGACTCCGTCTGCGGCCGCTCTCGTAGTCGGAGACGACGGACGGCGAGACGTCGAGGTGGTCGGCGAGCGCCGTCTGCGCGACGTCGAAGTCGGTGCGCCACTTGCGTAGCGTCCCGCCGGGATCGTCGCTCAGCACCACCTCACCGGCGATGCGCTGTGCCAGCGTGTGGCGGAGATCGGTCATCCGTCTCATCCCGGGTCCCCGGACGGTAAAGCGCTGGCGTATCGAGGACGTTTTTATCGGATGTGTCCAACGATCGACGTAGTGACTCCCCCCATCCCCACCGGCTGTCCGCCCATCGACGACCTCCTCGGCGGCGGGTTCGAGCGCGGTACCGTGACGCAGGTGTACGGCCCGCCCGCGGCGGGGAAGACGAACCTCGCGCTCGGCGCGACCGTCGAGGCGGTCGCGGAGGGCGACCGCGCCCTCTTCATCGACACGGAGGGGCTCTCGATCGACCGGTTCGAGCAACTGGCGCGCGCCCGCGCCGGTGAGGACGACGTGGACGACCTCGCCTCGCGGGTGATGATAACCGAGGCGCTCGACTTCGACGAGCAGGCAGAGGCCGTCCGCGACGCGACCGAGGTCGCCTCGCAGATCGACCTGATCGTCCTCGACAGCGCGACGGGGTTCTACCGCCTCGAACGCGAGAACGACGACGAGGGCGAGGCGCTCCGGACGGTCGTCCGGCAGGTGACCCACCTCCTGTCGCTCGCCCGGCGCTACGACCTCGCGGTCGTCATCACGAACCAGGTGTTCTCGGACCCCGAGAGCGATCGGACGCGCGCGCTCGGCGGCCACACCCTCTCTCACTGGTCCGGCGCGGTCCTCCGCCTCGAGCGCTTCCGCGGGGGCAACCGCCGCGTGACGCTCGAGAAGCACCGATCGAAGCCGGTGGGCGAGTCGGTCCGCTTTCGCATCGTCGAGGAGGGGCTGGTGGCGGGCGATGAGCCGTAGCCGCGACGCGGTGGTGCCCGTGACTCGTCCGGACTCGCCCGTGACCCTCGGGGAGGTAGCCGCGACCCGGGCGAGAGAGACATGCCCGTGCGGTCCGGAGGTGAGACCGTGATCGTCGTCGCCACCGAGGACTTCGAGGTCTACCACGGCGTGGTCAACGAACTCCGCGAGCGCGGCGCGGAGTTCACCACGCAGGAACCCGACGACCCGCTCCCGCCGGACGCCCGTCTGGTGATCGTCGGACCTGACGAGGACGTGGACGAAGCGGCGTTCGACGGGGAGGCTCCCGACCGAGCGGACGTGGCGGTCGTCCCCGCCGACCCGGCGGCCCCGCGCGAGGCGGTGGAGGAGGCGCTCGCGGTCATGCGCGGCGCCGCGGGGCGCACCGTCGTCGGCATCGACCCCGGCGAGCGCCCGGGCATCGCCGTCCTCTCGGGCGACCTCGTCGTCGCGGCGTTCCAGGTGCCGGCGACCGACGCGGCCGAGGTCGTCCGCCGCGAACTGGAGGAGGCGGTCGACCCCGTCGTCCGGATCGGCGACGGCGCGCGGCTGGTCGGCGCGCGCATCGTCGACGACCTCGCGGCGGATGCGCCGGTCGAACTCGTCGACGAGACGGGGACGACCCCCTACGTCGGCACCGGCGCGCGCGGGATGGGCGACGTGCTCGCCGCCGTCAACATCGCCCGACTGTCGGGCGAACGCATCGAGGGGCGCGAGATCGAGCCCACCGCCGGCGAGATCCAGGTCATCAAGAGCCGCTCTCGCGAGCGCAGCGACGACAACCGCACCATCACCGAGTCGCTGGCCCGCCGGGTCGCCCGCGGCGAGTTGAGCCTCGACGAGGCGCTCGACGAGCATCGACGGGAGTAATTGTATTTACTCACGGTACCGACTCGCACGCTTATCCTCGCGGACGACGTACCCGCCGCATGTCCGAACCGACCGACACGAACGTCGAACTCGCCCACCGAACGGACACGTCGTGGGTCGACCGCGAGGCGTACCCCTTCGAGTCGCGCTGTCTCTCCCTCTCGGCGGGCGCTGTCCACTACGTCGACGAGGGGCCCGACGACCCCCGGGCGACCCTCCTGATGCTCCACGGCAACCCCACGTGGTCGTTCCTCTACCGCCACCTGATCCGCGGCCTGCGCGAGGAGTACCGCTGCGTCGCGCTCGACTACCTCGGGTTCGGCCTCTCGGAGCGCCCGCCGGGGTTCTCCTACCGTCCCGAGGACCACGCCGAGGTTCTCGCGGAGTTCGTCGAGGAACTGGACCTGCAGGACCTCGTGCTCGTCGTGCAGGACTGGGGCGGGCCGATCGGGCTCTCTCTCGCGCTCGACGACCCCGAGCGGGTTCGCGGGATCGTCGCCATGAACACGTGGTTCTGGCCGGTGGACGATCGGGCGTACTACCGGGCGTTCAGCTGGCTCGCCGGCGGCCCGCTCGGCCGCGTCGCCTGCGAGCGGTACAACGCCTTCGCGCGGTACGTGATGCCCCTCGCGTACGCGGACCGCTCGAAGCTCACCCCCGAGATCCGCGAGCAGTACCTCCGGCCGCTGGCGCGCCGCGAGGACCGCGAGGGGACGTGGGTGTTCCCTCGCGCCATCGTCGGTTCGACGGGGTGGCTCGAATCGCTGTGGGAGCGCCGCCACGCCGTCGCCGACGCGCCCGCGCTGCTCGTGTGGGGCATGAGGGACCGCGCGTTCCGCCCGCCGTTCCTCCGCACCTTCGAGGCGCTGTTTCGGGAGGCGGAGACGGTCGAACTGGCCGACGTGGGCCACTACGTGCAGGAGGAGACGGGCGAGGACCTGGTGCCGATCGTGCGGGAGTTCCTGGACGGGCTTCCGTCGGACTGAGGGATCTCCGCCCTGCCGGAGCCGACTGCGCCAGTCCCTCGATCACTCCACGCCCGACGTTCGATCGCGGCTCCGGTCGATGCGCGCGGCCGCCGTCCGCTCGTAGCGGAGGGCGATGCGCGCGCCGCAGCGATCGCAGGTGCACAGCCGCGTGTACTCGTCGCGGTACTCGTCGTACAGTTCGCTGTCGGGGGTGACCGCGTCGTGGTCGCAGTGGAGCGAGTCGGGGGTGCGCCTCGACGCGGGACCGACGGACAGGCGGATCGGCGTGGTCAGCCTCTCGAGCAGGACGGTGAGCACCGCCGGCAGGTTCATCTGCCGGCACTCGGGCAGGGGGTCACTTATCTCTTTCTCGGGAGCCGACGGCTCCGTCGACGGAGCCGTCGCCGTCCCCGACCGCCGCCTCCGCCCGGCGCATCACCTCGCGCACCGGGAGGTCGGTCTCCCGGGCCACGCGCGCCGCGTCGTCGTACTCCGCGCTCGCGTCGAAGATCCGGCCCTCCTCGTCGCTGGCGACCTTCACCGACACCTCGAAGGCCCGCCCGTCGACGTCGAGTTCGACCGTCTCCAGGGTTCGACGGGCGACGAAGCGGTGTCGCACGCCCGTCTCGCGGACGCCGAGCGTGCCGGTCTCCTCGGCCAGGCGACGGGCGACGCGCCCCGCGTCCTCGGGCTTCACGATCACCTTCACGAGGTGTCCCGGTCGGGACTTCTTCATCGTCGCGGGGAGGATCGAGACGTCGCGCGCGCCCGCCTCAGCGAGCGACTCGTGGAGGCCGCCGAGCACCTCCGGGGAGGCGTCGTCGACGTTCGTCTCCAGCACGCGGATCTCGTCGCGGACGAGGCTCCCCCGCGTCCGCCCCACGAGCGCGCGGAGCACGTTGGGGTGTTCGGGGAAGTCGTAGCCGCCCGCGCCGTACCCGACGCGCTCGACCGAGAGCGTGGGTAGGGTCTCGACCCCCGTCGCGACGTGCGCGAGGATAGCCGCGCCGGTGGGAGTCAGCAGTTCCGCCTCGACGGGGCCGCCGCGCAGTTCCCAGTCGGCCGCGGCCGCGACGTTCGCGACCGCCGGCGTCGGGACGGGGTACGTGCCGTGGCTCATCGACACCTCGCCCCCGCCGGCCGCGAGCGGCGTCGTCACGACGCGCTCCGGGTCGAGGTCCGCGAGGAGGAGGCAGACGCCCACCACGTCCGCGACGGCGTCGTCCGCGCCGACCTCGTGGAAGTGCGTGTCGTTGAGGTCGGTGCCGTGGACCCGCGCCTCCGCCTCGCCCAGGATCCGGAAGATCGCCTTCGCGTCCGCCGTCACGTGCGCCGGGAGACCCATCCCCTCGACGAGTTCGACGACCTCCCGGTAGGTGCGGAGGGGACCGGCCCCCTCAGCGTGATCGTGGGGATGGTCGTGTGGGTGCGGGTGATCGTGATCGTGCGCGCGGTGGTCGTCGTGATCGTCGTGATCGTGAGAGTGACCGTGATCGTGAGAGTGACCGTGATCGTGAGGATGGTCGTGGTCGTGATCGTGTCCGTCCTCCTCGTGCTCCCCGTGGCTGTGCGGCTCGGCACCGTCAGCGCCGTCCGCCGCGTCGTCCGTCAATCGCACGACGACCCGGGTGGCGAGGATGCCGTTCTTCTCGACCTCGCGCACGTCGTACTCGACGGGGAGGGCGTCCTCGACGGGGGCGAGGGCGTCGCGGTCGGCCCCGGCCGCGAGGAGCGCCGCGAGGAGCATGTCGCCGCTCGCGCCCATGCGCCCGTCGAACGCGATGGTGTCCATGATCGGTGATCGTCCGGGGGAGCGAAAAAGTCGACCGATCGCGTCACGACCCGTCGAGAGGTACGACCGTGTGAGTGATGAGCAAAAGGGATATACCCGGTCGAACCCGACCTACGGGTAACCCCGCAATATGAACGAAGTGCAACTGGAGGTGGCGAAGGCGTACCCCAACGACTCGGGGCGCGGCATCGCCCGCCTCGACCCGGACACGCTGCTGCACCTGAAGTTGAGCCCAGGTGACATCATCGAGATCGAAGGAGGCGATCGGACCGCCGCGAAGGTCTGGCGCGCAGACCGGCAGGACTGGAACACCGACACCGTCCGCATCGACGGGTTCACCCGACAGAACGCCGACGTGGGTATCGGCGAGCGGGTGACCATCCGCAAGGCGGAGGCGACGAAGGCGGACAGGCTGGTGCTCGCGCCGCCCGAGGAGGCGAGCGTGCAGTTCGGCAGCGACGCCGCGGGCATGGTGAAGCGCCAGATCCTCAAGCGTCCGGTCGTCGAGCGAGACATCGTTCCCGTGATGTCGAGCACGAACCACCCGTTCATGCGCTCGCCGGGCCAGGCGATCCCGCTCATCGCGGTCGAGACCGAGCCCGAGGGCGTCGTACTCATCACCGAGGATACCGAAGTGGAACTCCGCGAAGAGCCCATCTCCGGCTTCGAGAAGACCGGCGGCGGCATCACCTACGAGGACATCGGCGGGCTGCAGGGGGAGATCCAGCGCGTCCGCGAGATGGTCGAACTCCCGATGAAGCACCCCCAGATCTTCAAGAAGCTCGGCATCGAGCCACCGCAGGGCGTCCTCCTGCACGGCCCGCCGGGGACGGGCAAGACGCTGCTCGCGAAGGCCGTCGCCAACGAGACCTCGGCGAGCTTCTTCTCCATCGCCGGGCCGGAGATCATCTCGAAGTACTACGGCGAGTCCGAACAGCAGCTGCGGGAGATCTTCGAGGACGCGAGCGAGGAGTCGCCCTCCATCATCTTCATCGACGAACTCGACTCGATCGCCCCCAAGCGCGAGGACGTGACCGGGGAGGTCGAGCGGCGCGTCGTCGCCCAGCTGTTGACGATGATGGACGGCCTCGAATCGCGTGGACAGGTCATCGTCATCGCCGCCACGAACCGCGTCGACAGCGTCGATCCCGCGCTGCGCCGCCCCGGCCGGTTCGACCGCGAGATCGAGATCGGCGTCCCCGACGAGATCGGGCGCAAGGAGATCCTCCAGATCCACACCCGCGGGATGCCCCTCTCCGACGACGTGAGCCTCGACCACCTCGCGGACGAGACCCACGGCTTCGTCGGGGCCGACATCGAGTCCCTGACGAAGGAGGCGGCGATGAAGGCCCTCAGGCGGTACCTCCCCGAGATCGACCTCGACGAGGAGGACATCCCGCCCAGCCTCATCGACAAGATGATCATCAAGCGGGAGGACTTCCGCGGCGCGCTCGCGGAGGTCGACCCCAGCGCCATGCGGGAGGTGCTCGTCGAACTCCCGAAGATGACCTGGGACGACGTCGGCGGCCTCGCCGACGCGAAACAGCAGGTCCAGGAGTCCGTCGAGTGGCCGATGAACAACCCGGAGCGGTTCGAGCGCATGGGCATCACCCCGCCGTCGGGCGTGCTGCTCTACGGCCCGCCGGGGACGGGCAAGACGCTGATGGCGAAGGCCGTCGCCAACGAGACGAACGCGAACTTCATCTCGGTGCGCGGCCCGCAGTTGCTCTCGAAGTGGGTCGGGGAGTCCGAGAAGGCCATCCGCCAGACGTTCCGCAAGGCGCGGCAGGTCTCCCCGACGGTCGTGTTCTTCGACGAACTCGACTCCCTCGCGCCCGGTCGCGGCGGCGACGTCGGCTCGAACGTCTCCGAGCGCGTCGTCAACCAGTTGCTGACTGAACTCGACGGGCTGGAGGAGATGGAGGACGTTATGGTCATCGGCGCGACCAACCGCCCGGACATGATCGACCCGGCGCTCATCCGCTCGGGTCGCTTCGACCGCCTCGTCTTCATCGGCGAGCCGGAACTCGAGGGCCGCGAGGAGATCTTCCGCATCCACTCGCAGAACACGCCGCTCGCGCCGGACGTGAGTCTGCGCGAACTCGCGGAGCTGACGGGCGGGTACGTCGGCTCGGACCTGGAGAGCATATGCCGCGAGGCGGCCATCGAGGCGCTCCGCGAGGACCACGACGCCGACGAGGTCGAGATGCGCCACTTCCGCCAGGCGATGGAGTCGGTCCGACCGACCATCTCCGAGGAGATCCGCTCGTACTACGAGGACATCGCCGACCAGTTCCGCGGCGGTCAGCGCACCCCGGAGCGCCAGAGCGGCCGTATCGGCTTCCAATAGGAACCCACCTTTTGCCGCGCGGGGGTCCGAAGGACCCCCGCTGGCAAAATCTGGACCAAAAGCCCGCGTCACCCCCTCAGTCGCTTCGCTCCTTCGGGGGTTCCTTGGCCCACTCGCTCCCTGCGGTCGCTCGCGGAACGACGCGCTCGTGCCACGGCGAAGAAGCCGGTGGTAGCGCCGGTCTGTTAGTTAGTTCTAGCAACGCTTTTGTCGCGAAGCTCGGTATCTCGCCGGACGTTCGATGGACTGGCGTTCCCGCGACACCGCGCTCGCCCTCTGCGCGCTCGCGTACTTCGGGACGCGCTTCAGCGAGTTCGTCGTCAGTCCGCTCGTACCGTCCGTGACTGACGGTCTGGGGACGACGACCGGCGTCCTCGGCGTCGGGTTCACCGCGATGACCGCCGGGTACGCCCTCGTACAGTTGCCGAGCGGGATGCTCGGGGACCGTGTCGGCGAGCGTCGCGTCGTCCTCGGATCGCTGGCGGCCACCGCGATCGGCAGCCTGGGGTTGGCGCTGGCTCCGAGCCCGATCACGTTCGTCCTGGCCATGACCCTCCTCGGTCTCGCGACCGGCGTCTACTACACCCCGGCGACGACCCTTCTGACGAATCTCCACGCGGAGACGGGGCGGGCGATCGGCGTCCATCGGATCGGGGGGCAGGCGGTCGGCCTCACCGCCCCCGTCGTCGCGCTCGTCGGCGTTCAGTTCGGGTGGCGGGTCGCGCTTGCGCTCGGAGCCGTCGTCGCGGTTCCGGTGCTCGTGGGGTTCGCGGCGCTGGTTCGACCAGTCCCTCGCACCGACGGAGGGACGGCTCGACCGCGCCCCGACGTCGCCGCGCTCGTCGAGTTGCTCTCCCGCCGCGACCTCGCGCTCGCGACCGGGATCGCGTCGCTCGGCCAGTTCGCCGACGTGGCGACCTTCTCGTTCCTACTCGCGGTGCTGGAGGAGCACCACGGATTCGCGCCCGCGACCGCGGGCGCGCTGTTCGCCCTCTACTTCGCGGTGCTGACCATCGGCCAGCCCGCGGTCGGGTGGCTCTCCGACGAGATCGGACGCGGCTCGACGACGGTCTCGGCGCTCGCCGCCGGGGCGTTCGGGTACGTGCTGCTGGCGGTCCGGACGGATCTCGTCGCCGCGGCGCTCGCGACCTGCCTCGTCGGCGTCGGAATGACGTGGAGCCCGCCGGTCCAGTCCCGCATCGTCGACACCCTCAACGCGGACGAACGGGGCGTCGGGTTCGGTCTCGTCCGCACCGTCTACATCCTCGTCGGGTCGCTCGGCGGGGTCGTCGTCGGGAGCGTCGCGACGCGAGCCGGCTGGTCGGCGGCCCTCTCCCTGCTGGCCGGCTGCGTCGCTCTCGGGGCGCTCCTGGCGGGTGCGGAGGGGACGGTGGCGAACCGCGTAGAGTGACGGTCTCGACTCGATACCGCACACTCTGCGTGCGCTGAACGACACCCTGGAGTGCAGGCGACGCCGCGGCGGGGTGTCCGGTTCGCGGGGCGTGGCGTCGCGCACCCGCGAGCGCCCCGCGACGATTTTCACGTCACGGAGGTCTCTGGTCCCGTTCTCGGTTATAAAAGTACGGACCGGCAAGACCACCCTACCGACCTGAACACCACCGATGGCACCAGCGCGGCACCCGTGAGCGAGGCCGAAGGCCGAGCGAGCGGACCGACGAACCCCCGAGCGCAGCGAGGGGGTGAGGAGGGTTTTGATCCAGCTTTTGCCAGGGAGCCGCCAGCGACCCGCTTCGCGGTCGCTGGCGCGCGAGCGCAGCAAAAGGTGGCGGAGTAAAAGGTGGGTTTTAATAGATCAGTTCGTCGCTGTTCTCCACCATGTAGAGGGTGCGGGCGGCGATGTTGACGGCGTGGTCGCCGACGCGTTCGAGGTCGCGAACCGTGAGCAGGAGGCGCGAGACGTCCTGCATGAGCGTCTCGATCTCCTCGTCGTCCCTGTCGACCGACTCCGTCTCGATCAGGTCCCTGACGACGGTCTCGGAGGCGCGCTCGCAGAGGCGGTCGAGGTCGTCGTCCCGCTCCGCGATGGCGAAGCAGGCGTCGGCGTCCTCGGCCTCGTAGGCGTCCATGGCGTTCTCGATCATCTCGAGGGTCATCTGGCCGATCCCCTGAACGTCGACGTCGGGGTAGACGTCACGCTTCGCGTCGAGGGTGTAGGTCCCGAGGTTGGTCGCGAGGTCGGCGATGCGTTCGAGGTCGGTGATGATCTTGAACGACGAGGCGATGAACCGGAGGTCGCCCGCCACGGGTTGTTGCAGCGCGAGGAGGTCGATACACTGGCCTTCCAGGTCGAGGTAGAGTTCGTTGACCTCGTCGTCGCCCTGGATGACCTCCATCGCGAGGTCGCGGTCCTTCGATTCGAGGGCGGAGAGACCCATCCGGAGTCGTTCGGAGACCACTTCGCTCATGTAGAGCACGTCTTCGCGGAGCGAAGACAGCTTCTCCTGGTATCCCTGTCGCGCCATCAGCGTACCACCACGGACGTATCGTTCATATGCCTGTGGGCGCGCTCCCGAAATAAATACCCTCGCGTTGACGTCCCTACCGAGTAGTGTGAGTATATATGACAGCATACTCCGACGATACCGAACGAGACGGCGTGATCGTCGGCGTTCGAGGAGTCTCTGGAATCGATCGAACGGTGGCCCTGATTCGTCCGTACTTCGGACGAGGTATACCCTGGTGACATGTCGAGACAGTAGACTGCCACCCGATATATAGAAATGGATTGATTTATGGCCCACCGCTCTCGACACCGGACCATGGAAACGCGCAAGGTGCAGGTGACGGGGGGTTCGACGTACACCGTCTCGCTTCCGAAGACGTGGGCGACCGACAACGGCATCAGCGCCGGGAGCGTCGTCGAGTTCTACCCCGAGGACGACTCGCTCCTGTTGACGCCGAAGGCCGAGGAGCGGCGGACCGAGGGGACCCTCGACATCACGAACCTGGAGGGGAGGGAGCTGATGCGGGCGGTGATGACGATGTACGTCAGCGGGTTCGACATCATCAACCTCGAGACGGCGCGCGTCACCGCCTCCCAGCGTCGCGCGATCCGCGATGCCGCCCAGCGGCTCGTCGGCCTCGAGGTCATCGGGGAGACGAGCGAGCACATCATCCTTCAGGACCTCCTCGACTCCTCCGAACTCTCGATCATCAACGCGATCACGCGGATGCGCCTGGTCGCGCTCAGCATGCTCAACGACGCCGTCACGGCGCTGATCGAGGACGACGACGACCTCGCCCAGGACGTCATCGAGCGCGACGACGACGTCGATCGCCTGTGGTACATGACCTCTCGGGTGTTCCGGTCCGTCCTGCGCGATCCGAGCACCGCCACCGAGGTCGGTCTCGGTCGCGAGGTCTGCTTCGACTACCACTCGAGCGCCCGGCAACTCGAGCGCATCGCCGACCACGCGACGAAGGTCGCGGAGCACGCCCTCGAACTGGACGCGACTCCCGAGGAGGCCGCAGACGGGCTCCAGGAACTGCTCGCCGAGGCGGGAAACGTCACCGAGACGGCGATGGACGCGCTCCTCGAGGACGATTCCGAGCGCGCGACCCGCCTCGCCAACGAGGCCCGCGAACGCGTAGACGAGATCGACAAGCGGGCCCGCGAGGTCGACAAGCTCATCCGCGAACTCGACCCCCAACAGGCCCAGCTGCTCGGTCTCGTCGTGGACTCGCTCGGCAGGAGCGCGGACTACGGTGGCAACATCGCCGAGACGGCGCTGCAGAAGGCCGCACCGAAGCCGTAGCTGTAGCCGTCGCCGTCTACGCACCGACCGAAGCCGGCTGCTTCTCGAGCGCGCTCGTTACACCTGCTCGACCGTGCTCGATCGTCGCACCGACCCGTCCTCTGCGCCGACGACGCTCGGATCAGGAGCTAGAACGGGTGGCGGAAGGAGACGAAGGAGAACCGAACGGACCTACTGGTCGTCCACGAGGACGGCGTTGACCTGCCCGTCCTGTCCGGGGCGGGAGGTGACGCGGGCCGTTCCGGCGGACGTGTCGATGACGGCACCCTTGGTGATGATGTTTCGGCGGACGTAGTTCGGGTTGGCGTCGTTCCGCGTGACGCCGTTGATGGTGGCCGAGACGACGCCGTCGTCCGTCGCCACGCTCGCCACGTCCGTGGAGATCGCGCGGACCTTCACGTTGCCGCCGCGCGTGTCGACGGTCTTGAGTTTCGCGTCGCCGACGCGGGTCTCCGTCGGGGTCGCGCCGAGTTCGTGCTTGCGCTTCTTGCGGATCGGGCGGCGTCGACCGCCGGTACGCTTGGTCCGGGAGCGTCCCTGGAACTTCATACGGTGGAGTGTCCCGAGAGGTGCTTAAAACGCTCGATGCGGACCGACAGTGTTAGGACGCCGGCGACGCCTCCCCCATCAATGAGTCTCCGGCAGGCCGTCGCCGCACCGTTTCGCGCGAGAGGGCGCGAGCGCATCGCCGAGAGCGAGTTCGTCGTCGCCCTCTCGCTCGACCGCGACTGGTTCTCGCCCGATCAGGCCAAGCGGCTCCTCGACGTGGCCGTCAGCGAGGGGCTCCTCATCCGCGAGGACGGCGACCTCGTCGTCGCGTTCGACGCGGACGACGAATCGATCCCCGACGATTTCCGCCCGGACGAGTCCATCATCCAGCGCCGGAGCACGTTTCAGCGGCTCCTCGACGCGCTCGTCGATTCGGGCGAGGCGAAGCAGGAGGCCGTCGCGGGCATCAACGCCCTCCAGTCGGACCTCGGCCTCACGATCGAGGCCGCCGCCGTCCTCTACGCCCACCGCAGGGGCGTGGACGTGAGCGATCACGCCGCCCGCGCGCGGGCGGAGCTGTGAGCGGAGACGTGAACGTGAGGTGGAGAGACGTGAGGTGGAGAGACGTGGATGTGAGCGGGGTGACGACAGCGATTCGGGCACGTCTTCACCGCTTCACCACTCGGCCGCCGCTTCCGCGTGGTAGTCCTTCGCCAACCCGTACTGCTCCGTGAGATCGGCGATCGGCGTCCGCGACGCGTCGACTCGGAGGTCGTTGTACCACTCGTTCGCGAGCGGCGCGCCGGGATCGACGACGCGGACGGCGGCGCTCCGAACGTCGTCGTCCCGTCGGTCGCCGCCCGCCTCCTCGCCGGCGGCGAGCGCCTCGATCAGCCGAACGGCGAGTTCACGGTCCGGATCGCCGCGTTCGAACGCCGCCGCGATCGCATCGAGCACCCCCTCGCCGGCGAGCGTGTTGCCGGCCACCGAGTAGCGCTCCCCGACGCGGTCGCCGTAGACGGGTGGCGCGTCGCCGTGGTGGACGCCTCTCGCCTCGCGGCAGAGCGCGTGGACCTGTCGGAGGTGGGGCCGTGAGACCGCGGCGAGGGTAGCGGCGACCGCGTCGTCGGCACGGAGGCCGTCGTCGAGATACCCGAGCAGGCGCGGGCCGACCTCGCCGACGGTGTAGTGCTGCGTCGCCACCGACCCGTTCTCCGAGACGAACGGACAGAACACGCCGATTCCGGGGGTGTTCGTCGCCACAGCGACGCCGAATCGGACGTACTCACCGTCGTCGGCCGGTCGGGTCTCGCGGACGCAGATGCTGAACGTTACGTGCCGAGTCGCGGCGGGGCGACCAAATCGCTTCGAGAAGCGACCGCCTTCGGACCCGGAGCCGCCGAACCGTTCGCTCGTCTCCCCCGAATCGTCGGAGGGATACGGGTAGAGGGGGTAGCTCGATCATGACCGACGAACGGGTGACCGACGGTCGCCGGATCGCCGAACTGCTCGCGAGCGAACTCGTCGCCCGGACCGACGGACCGCTCGCCGGCCTCGAACTGGTCGACGTTCGCGACGCGGACGGCGATCAGTTCGGGGAGTTCGCCTACGCCGTCGAGCGGGAGGGCGAGCGCGTCGCGGAGGTCTACGTCCACCAGGACCGCACGCGCGTCGAGTTCCGCATCGGTCTCGACGCACTCCCCCGGGCGGCGGCGGAGCGGGGGCTCCGCGTCCGTCCGAAGGCGAGCCGTCCGCCCCGCGCCATCGTCTTCGTGGAGGACGGCGCGCAAGTGAAGCGAGTCCTCCCGGTCGTCGTCGACTGTCTCGACGCCGCCTGAGGTCTGCGGACGTCCGTGGACGTCCGTAGACGCCGGCCGACGTTTCCCCTGCAAGCTTTTGTGCGCGCTCGTCTCACCGAAGATCGATGACCACGGTCCCGCTCGACGCGCCGCTCGAGATCGGCGGACTGCGCGTGCCCAATCGCCTCTACCGCGCGCCGCTCCTCGAGTGCGTCGGCGACGGACCCGACGCCGGCGAGCGCCTGGCGGACGAACTCGAACCGGCGGCCGCCTCCGGCGCGGGGCTGATCTTCCAGGGCGCGACGATCGTTCGCGGGGAGGGCGGCTGCGTCGCGCCGAACATGACGCGGATCGACACCGCCGAGAAGGCGGATCGCCTTCGGGCGGTCACTGACGCCGTCCACGACCATGGCGGGCGTATCGCGATACAGCTCGATCACGGCGGACTCCGGTGTCTCGAGACGTGGCACCGCGGGTACCGCGCCGCGCATCCCGAACTCCGACAACTCGCCGTCTCGCGTCCTCCGGGGGTCCTGCGGGCGCTCGACTGCGTCGGCGCGCTGGAGTACGACCCGCACGTGCTCTCGACCGGGGACGTGTACGACCTCGCCGCCGACTTCGGGCGGGCGGCGCGTCGGGCGACCGACGTCGGATACGACGGCGTCCACCTCGCGGGGGCGAACGCGGGGCTCGTCCAGCAGTTCCTCTCTCCGTACTACAACCGGCGGAGCGACGAGTTCGCCGACGGTGCGCGCTTCCTCGAACTCGTCCACGACGAGGTCCGCGAGCGGGCGGGAGACGTCCCGCTGATGACGAAGGTGCCGACGGAGTCGCGCCGGCCGCCGTTCGTTCGGCGGGGACTCTCCCCCACCGACGCCGTCGAGATCGCCGTCCGACTCGCCGACTACGGATACGACGCGCTCGTCCCCGTCGAGGGATCGACGTTCTGGGACATGAGCCTCGTCCGGGGGGAGTACCCCAGGCGCACCTGGGAGGCGTCCCAGTTTCAACCCGGCTACGAGGCCGCGTTCGGCGGTCGGCGGCGAGCGGCGCTCGTTCGGGCGCTGACGCGCGTCAGTGCCGCGGCGAACGGCTTCGAGCCGCGCTGGAATGCGGACCTGTGCCGCGCGGTTCGCGAGCGAGTGGACGTTCCCGTCCTCTGCGAGGGAGGCATCCGCACTCGCGAGGGGATCGATCGCCTCCTCGGGACGGCGTGCGACGCGGTCGGCCTCGCCCGCCCGTTCTACGCCGAACCGCGCCTCCCGGCGCGGCTGCTGGCCGACGCGAGCGCGGCGGTCGCCTGCGAGAACTGCAACAACTGCGTCGTCCCGCAGGCGACGGGCGCGCCGGGGATGTGTCGCACGCCGTCGGTCGTGCGGCGGCGCGGCGAGTACGAGCGGCGCGGGGCGTACGAGCGGGACCGATAGCCCCTCCCATCGTCACGGTTCAATCGTCTCCGTCTGTCCTCGGAGGCGCATGGACATCGCCATCGCGGGCCGTGGTACCATCGCCGAGGCCTACGCGGACGGCGCGCTGTCGGATCCCGAATTCGCGGGCGGGCGAGCATCGAAAGCTTGTAGCGGTCGCTCCGGGATTGACGGGCAATGACCGCGAGTGACGGCTTCTTCGACCGCCTGCGCGCGCGTATCGACTCGGTCGACAGCGTCGTGTCGGTCGGCCTCGACCCCGACCCGAAGCGCCTCCCCGAGCACCTTCGCGAGCGCGACCTGCCGCGCTGGGCGTTCAACCGGCGCATCATCGACGCGACCCACGAGTACGCCGCCTGCTACAAGCCCAACGCCGCCTTCTACGAAGACGCGGACGGCTGGCGCGCGCTCCGCGAGACGATCGCCTACGCCGAGGGGAAGGGCGTGCCCGTCCTGCTCGACGCGAAGCGGGCGGACATCGGCAACACCGCCCGCCAGTACGCGGGGCTGCTCGACCACGCCGACGCCATCACGGTCAACCCCTACATGGGCCGCGACTCGCTCGAACCGTTCCTCTCGCGGGCGGATCGGGGCGTGTTCGTCCTCTGTCGCACCTCGAACCCCGGCGGGGCGGACTTCCAGAACCTCGAAGTCGCCCCCGGAAAGCGGCTGTTCGAGTACGTCGCCCAGCGCGCGGGCGAGTGGAACGAGCGCGGCAACGTCGGCCTCGTCGTCGGCGCGACCGCTCCCGAGGAACTGGAGCGCGTCCGCGAACTCGTCCCCGACCTCCCCTTCCTCGTCCCCGGCGTCGGCGCGCAGGGCGGCGACGCGGAGGCGGCCGTCGAGTTCGGGCTGGCAGACGGCGTCGGCCTCGTCAACTCCTCTCGCGGCATCATCTTCGCCGGCGAGGGCGAGTCCTTCGACCGCGCGGCGGGACAGGCGGCGAAGCGGCTCAAGGAGCGGTTGAACCGGTATCGGTAGCGGGCACTGACCGGCCGCAAGCCTCCGGCTCGACGCGCGACGGGCGCGGTAAACGCCCTGGCGAACAGGCGACGCCGCGCGCTGCTCGCGGGGCGTGGCGTCGCACAACCGCAGCGCGCCCCGCGACGATTCTCAGGTCACGGGGGGCTCTGGTCCCGTTCTCCGATGTAAAGGTACGGGACGGAAGGCCGGAGTACCACCGACGGCACCAGCGCAGTACCCGCGAGCGAGTGAAACGAGCGAGCGGACCGAGGAGCGACTAGCGGAGTGCGAACGACGTGAGCACTCCGGCGGGAGCGACGAGGGTTTTGCTCCAGCTTTTGCCAGCGAGGCGCGCGAAGCGCGCCGAGCGCAGCAAAAGGTGGTGGTTCAGAACTCGTAGGTGTCCACGCCGTCGGGTCCCTGACCCCGATCCGGCTGGCCCTCCCCGCCCGGCGCGTCCCCGACCTCGCGCAGGCAGTCGGTGCAGAGCCCGGTCGATCGGTCGTAGTGGCGCTCGCAGACGAGCCTCCCGCAGCGGTCGCAGCCGTCAACCACCTCGTTCGTCTGGCAGAGTTCACACAGTCCGGAGACGCTCATGGGTCAGGTTAGCACGCCGACGCGCAAAAGCGACCGGGCTGCCGACGCCCCCGGAGACGGCTCGGCAACCGTTGTCTCAGAGATCTATGACGGTTATGTTGGGAGGGCTGTCGTATCTCTCTCGTACCTCTTACGTCGCTTAGAACGACTGGGCGGTCGCTATCGGGCGATCTCCACCGGGACCGATCTGGGACCACCGGTATCCCGTCTACGCTGTCTACGCCGTCTACGCTCGCTACGATCTATCCCGTCTAAACCCTGTGCCGCGTCGCCGTTCACCGTTCGCCCTCCGTAGCGGGCGAGAGGCTTACGGTGTCCGCACCGTAACGGAGAGTGTGAACCGTCCGCGGCTGATTTCGGCGCTCACGCTCGTCTTCGCGGGGCTGACGCTCTTTCTCGTGATCGTCGGTCTCGCCCTGGAGCCGCTGGTCCTGCTGCTCGCGGTCCCGTTCGGCGTCGTCGCCTACTTCATGTGGTACCAGTCGTCCGGTCGGCTCGTGGAGCGGATCTACGCGGGCGTCGAGCGGCGGGCGCGCGTCGAGGAGCGCCGGGACGCGGGCGACGGACAGCCGTGGGACCCCCGCGAGCAGTGGGAGCGGCGCGGCGACGTCGGTGGGCCGGGCGGGGAGCGGCGGCGGGCGCGAGCGCGGACGAACGGTTCGGATCGAACGCGAGGGCGGACGAACCCCCTCCGGCGGAACGCCGGGCCGACCGCGCGCGAGGCCTACGAGATCCTCGGGCTGTCCCCCGGGGCGGACCAGCGGGCGATCAGGCGCGCCTACCGGAAGCGGGTGAAGACGGCGCACCCCGACACCCCGGAGGGGAGCGAGGAGGAGTTCAAGCGGGTGACCGCGGCGTACGAGCGGCTCACCGAGTAGCGAGGACGCCCGCCACGTCTCGCTCGACGGTCGGGCTCATCCACCGGCGATCCAGCGCCGACACGATTTCGTCGACGCCCTCGCGCTCCCGGGCGAGCGCCTCGACCGTCTCCACCCATTCGGGCAGGAGGTCGGCGTACGCCGCGAGTTCGGCCGCCGCGTCCTCGCCGGGCCCGAAGTGGCCGTACAGGATCCGCTCGGGGCCGAGCGCGGCCAGTCGCTCGACGGTGTCCAGGTTCGCGTCGAGGTCGAAGTTCGGCGGCGGCGTGGTCGGGAGGAGCGAGCCCCAGAGGCACATCCCCGCCGCGTCGGCGGCGAACAGCGTCCCGCGCTCGGGGTCGAACAGCGCGACGTGGTGGGGGGCGTGGCCCGGCGCGTCGTACACGTCGAGCGCGCGGTCGCCGAGGTCGATCCGATCGCCGTCGGAGAGGGCGTTCGTCCGGGACGCGGGGACGAGTTGCGGGTCGCCGAACGGGGCGGGCCGCCCGACCGCGCGCTCGACGCTCTCACACAGCCGGGTCAGGCGGTCCCGGTCGGTGAGATAGGGGAGGCCGCGCTCGTGGACGTGGACGGTGGCGTTCGGGCAGGCCTCGGCGAGCGCGCCCGCCCCGCCCGCGTGGTCGAGGTGGACGTGCGTCGGGACGACGTGCGCCACGTCCGCCGGGTCGACGCCGAGCGCGTCGAGCGCAGAGAGCACGCGCGGCGGGCTCTCTGCGCTCCCGGTGTCGATCACGGCCGGGGGTTCGGCGTCGACGACGTACAGCGACGTGCCGCCGGGGATCCCGAGCACCATCGCGTCGACGGTGTGGACGCTCTCGTCGCCCGGTACGGGGGTCGGTTCCATGTGACGCGGTCGTCCCCCGGTGACTTGATACCGCCGGCGGCCGCCCTCCCGGTATGCAACCGCTGGCCGTCGACATCGACGGGACGCTGACCGACGACGACCGGGCGCTCGATCCGCGCGTCGTCGAACCGCTGCGCGAGTGGCCCGCGCCGGTCGTCGTCGCCACGGGCAAGGCCCTCCCCTACCCGGTCGGCCTCTGTGAGTTCCTCGGGATCCCGATCCGCGTCATCGCGGAGAACGGCGGCGCGGTCTACCTCGCGGACGACGACGAACTGGAGTTCCACGGCGACCGCGAGGCCGCGCAGGCGGTGGTCGAGCGGTACGAGGCGGCGGGTCACGAACTGGGCTGGGGGGGCGTCGACTTCGTCAACCGATGGCGGGAGACGGAGGTGGCGGTCAACGTGGACCAGCCCCTCCAGCCGCTGCGCGACATCGCCACGAGCGAGGGGATGCACGTCTTCGACACGGGCTACGCCTACCACGTCACCGCGCCCGACGTGGACAAGAGCCGCGGGTTGCGCTCTGTCGCCCGCCGCCTCGGGTACGACCCCGCGGACTTCGCCGCCGTCGGCGACTCGGAGAACGACGCCGGGATGTTCGAACTCGCGGGTACCTCCTACGCCGTCGCGAACGCGGACGAGGCGGCGAGGGCGGCCGCCGACGGCGTGACCGACGGGGCGTTCGCGGACGGGTTCCTCGAGGCGATCGATCGGATCCGCGGCGAGTGGTAGGCGCGTTCGTCGGCGGACGGTGACGACCGGGGCTCCCGAGCGCTATCGAGCCGTTCCGTGGGATACGCCCGCACACGAGCGCGAACGCTTTTACCCGGGGAGTTGCTAACCACCCCCAATGAGCCCTGACCGGGCCGCGTTGGAGCGGGCGCTCGAACGCGGCGAGCAGGAGGGTGGGAGCGTCGAGTTCAAGGAACGACTCACGCGCGAACTCCACCTCGCGGACGGTCGTCTCGAAAGCCTGGCCGCGCAACTTCGCCACCGCGTCCTCTCGGGCGACGGCGAGGCGACCTACGTCGTCGGCGTCACCGACGACGGGGGGCTCGCGGGAATCGCCCACGACACCTTCTCCGAATCGATGGACGTGCTCTCGCTGCTCGCCGAGGAGGCCGGCGCACACATCGAGGACGTCCAGACGTGGGGCGTCGGCGAGAACGGCGAGCGCGGACTCGTCGGCGTCGCCACGATCCGTGAGGGGGCGATGCTCGACGTGGACGACCAGCACATCGTCGTCGGCACCGCGGGGCACGTCGACCACGGAAAGAGCACGCTCGTCGGGTCGCTCGTCACCGGCCAGCCGGACGACGGCGAGGGCGGCACGCGCGGGTTCATGGACGTGCAACCCCACGAGGTCGAGCGCGGCCTCTCCGCCGACCTCTCCTACGGCGTCTACGGCTTCGACGGGGACGGCCCCGTCCGCACGCCGAACCCCCACCGCAAGACCGACCGCGCGCGCGTCGTCGAGGAGGCCGACCGCGTCGTCTCGTTCGTCGACACGGTGGGCCACGAGCCGTGGCTCCGCACCACGATCCGCGGGCTGGTGGGCCAGAAACTCGACTACGGGCTGCTCGTCGTCGCGGCGGACGACGGTCCGACCAGGACGACGCGCGAGCACCTCGGCATCCTCCTGGCCACGGAACTCCCCACGATCGTCGCCATCACGAAGGCCGACGTGGTCGATCCGGAGCGCGTCGCCGAGGTGGAACGCGAGGTCGAGCGCCTCCTCAGGAACGTCGGCAAGACCCCGTTGCGCGTCGAGCGCCACGGGATCGACGCGGCGATCGAGGAGGTCTCCGAGCAGGTCGTCCCCGTCGTCACGACCAGCGCCGTGACGATGCGGGGCCTCGAGATCCTCGACGAACTGTTCGAGCGCCTCCCGAAGACCGCCGACGGCGCGGGCGAGTTCTCGATGTACGTCGACCGCACCTACTCGGTGACGGGCGTCGGGGCGGTCGCCTCGGGCACGGTCCGCTCGGGGGAGGTAGAGGCGGGCGACGAACTCCTGCTCGGCCCGATGGCGGACGGCGCGTTCGTCCCCGTCGAGGTGCGCTCCATCGAGATGCACTACCACCGCGTCGACGAGGCGAAGGCCGGGCGCATCGTCGGCATCGCGCTCAAGGGCGTCCGCGAGGCCGACATCGAGCGCGGGATGGTGCTCCTCCCCCGGGACAGCGACCCGCGGGCCGTCCGCGAGTTCGAGGCCGAGGTGATGGTGCTCAACCACCCGACGCGCATCGGCGACGGCTACGAGCCGGTCGTCCACGTCGAGACGGTGAGCGAGGCAGCCGTCTTCTCGCCGGAGGGCGGCCAGCTCCTCCCCGGCGACACCGGCACGGCGTGCGTCCGGTTCAAGTTCCGACCGTACCTCGTCGAGGAGGGCCAGCGCTTCGTCTTCCGCGAGGGGCAGAGCAAGGGCGTCGGGACGATCAGGCGCATCGTCGAGGAGGAGTGACGTTTCGCGGCCTACAGTCGTGGAGAATCCCCGACCGAGGGTCACCGCCACGCGCCGGGACTTCTCGCCCCTTCGACCGGCGTTGCGATTATGTCCCTCCCGGCCCAACGAAGTGACATGCAACTCTCGGACGTCGGCCATCGGGTACGGGAGATCGACGACTCCCTGACCGAACAGCAGAAGTTCCGCGGGGGGAGCCTGCTCATCGTCGGCGGTGCCGCGCTGGTGACGCTCCTCGTGTTCGTCCCCATGACGTCGATCGCGCTCCAGGCGGTGCTGGCCGTGATGGGCGTCGCGCTGATGGTCGTCGGCACGCTCTCCGTCGGCACCTCGAGGCGACGAAAGCGACCGGTCTGACACTCACCTCGTGCTCGGTCCCCCGCTCCGCGCGAGCGAATCGCACTCGAGCGTCCGGATCCGATCGTCAGCCTCGGCTACGGTACAGTCTCTCCACCTCTCTCTCGCCCTCGACGCGCTCCGCGAGGTCGAACGCGACGGCCCACTCGAGGATCCGGCGGACGCGCTCGCGCCAGACGCGCTCCCAGTCGGTGCGTCGGCTGCGCTCCCACTGCGGCACGTCGTCGCGAACGCGCTCGTAGGCCGCCTCGGGCGAGATCGGCCCCTCGGCCGCCTCCAGCGCCGCCAGCACGTCGTCCGCGGCGTGGACGCGCTCGCGGAACGCCCGCGCGAGGTCGGCGTCGGTCGGGTCGGCGCGCGTCCGGTAGTACCCGCCGTCGCTCTCGGCGACGAGGCCGAGCGCACGCAGGAACGTGAGCCACTCCCTCGCGACGTCGCGCGACGGGAGCCCGACGTCCGCCATCAGGCGGGCACAGCAGTCGTCCTCGGCACCGGGGACGAGCGGGAGCGCCCGCGCCGCCTCGCGAGCGAAGGGGAGGGGACGCGGCTCGGGGACGACCTTGAACCTCACAGCCCGAAGCTCGCCGCGAGGAGGTCCTCGTCCGTCTCGCCGAGCGCGTAGGCGGGGCCGCCGACCACGTCCACCGCGACCCGCGCGGGCGCGAAGACGCCCTCCGACAGGTCGTAGAAGTCCCAGTCGACCGCCTCGAACACCTCCGCGAAGGGCGCGCCGTACTCCTCGCGGGCCGTGGAGGGTAGCTCGTCGAACCGGTCGAAGTCCGACTCGACGGTGAGGTGGACGCGGCTCCCGTAGGCGAGCGCGTCGTTCGTCCGGGCCATCGCCGCCTCCTCGCTCGCGGCGACGGGCGCGACGGGCGCGCTCGCGCTCGCGGTGAGCACGTCGAGCGGGTCGTAGCCGAGTTCGAACGCGCGCCAGACGGCGAGTTCGGCGGCGCGGGCGGCGGTCGTCACGCTCCCGACGATGCTCGCGGTCGGGTAGGTCGGCAGGAAGACGGCGTTCGGCGCGACGCCGGCGAGGTCGGCGACGTGCTCGGCCACGGCCTCGCCGGGCAGTTCGTCCGACTCGATCGCGAGGACGGCGAACTCGAAGGCGTCGGCGTACCCCAGTCGGCGGAACTCCTCCTCCTCGGCGACGAGCGCGCGGGCGGGCCCGCTGCCGAGCCCCTCGAACCCGTCCACCGAGACCTCCCAGCCCGCCTTCTGCGAGCAGAGCAGCGCGAGCGCGGGGTGGTCGGTGGTGAGGTCCACGACGGGGCGGGGCGCGCCCGCGACCTCGCCGATCGAACTGGCGACGCTGGCGAGGCCCGCGCTCTGGATCTCCGCGAGCAACAGCCCCGCCTCGACGCCGCCGAGGGCCTCGACGCCGAAGTCGATGACCGTCGCGCCGTTGTCGAGTTCGTGGGCCTCGATGGCCAGTTCCTCGGCGAAGTCGAGCGCCTCGTCGACGAGGTCGAGCGCCATGCGGTTGAGACTCTCCATGCGGGGGATTGCGCGGTTTCGGCTAAAGGGTTTGTCAACGTCACCAGGCCGCCTCGAGCGTCGCCGTCACGTCGTCGACCGACGGATCGTAGCCCGGCGGCCCGTTCGGCAGCAGCGGATCGTCGTGGGTCAGCCGGGCGATCGCGGGCAGGTCCTCGCGCTCGACCCCGTCGAGGTCGCGCAGTCGATTCGGGAGGTCGAGGCCGTCGCGCACGCGCTCGACCGCGGCGACGATCCCCTCGGCGCGCTCCGCGCCCGTCCCGTCGTCCGCGTCGAACGCCGCCGCGAGCAGGTCGCGCCGGCCGTCGACCGCCTCGAAGAGGTCGCGCAGGACGTGCGGAACCATCACCGCGTGGGCGACGCCCTGCTGGACGCCCGCCCGGCGGCGAAGGCCGTGGCCGTAGGCGTGAACGATCGAGAGCTTCGACGCCCCCGGCACGGAGACGCCGTACTGACAGCAGACGACGCCGGCGACCGCGGCCTCCATCACCGCCGGATCGTCCGCCGCCTCGTCGAGTCGGGGGAGCGCGTCGGCGAGCAGCGAGAGGCCACGAATCGCGGTGCCGTCGGTGATCGGCGTCGCGTTCCGGGAGTAGATCGCCTCGATCCCCTTGTCGAAGCCGTTCATCGCGGATCCCGCGAGCACCCCGCGCGGGGTCGTCTCGAACAGATCAGGATCGTAGAACAGCGCATCCGGCATGAGCGCACGTCCGGAGATGCCGGTGCCGGCGCGCGCTTTCCCTCCCGCCTCGTCTGCCCCGTCCGCTTTGCTCGCTTCGCCCGCTTCGCCCGACGCCTCGCCACCCGACGGGACGCTCATCCCCGCGACCGGCGAGAGGTCGGCCCCCGCGAGCGTCGTCGGGACGACGGCACACGGCGGCATGGCGTCGCGTTCCGGGACGCGGAGGTAGCCGACCTCCTCGATCTCGTCGAGCGCCGCCCCGAGCGTCAGGTCCCGGCCGGCGAGCGCGCGGATCGCGGTCGCCACGTCGAGGCTACTCCCGCCCCCGAGCGCGACGAGCGCGTCCGCGTCGCGCTCGCGCATCGCCTCGACGCCCTCGACCGCCGTCTCGATCCGCTTCTCGGGGGTCGTCTCGGCGAACACGCCCGCGAGGCGGTCGCCGAGGCCGTCGCGGACGGGACCGACGACCGACTCCGTGGTGCCGACGGTCCGCCCCGCGACGACGAGCGCGCGGTCCGCGCCGAGGCGGCCGAGCGCGTCGTCGAGGTCGGCGACGCACCCCCGACCGAAGTGGATCGCTCCCGGTTCGTAGTCGAAGACGAACGGCGTGATATCTGCTGTCATGCACCGTCCATTCCCCCGGCGGGCGAAAAGCCTTCGCCTCTACCGGAGAGCGGACAGGCGGACGGCCCCGAACGGGACGAGCATCTCGTCGGGGTGCAGGCCGCCGTGCTCGCCGACGAACCGCAGACTTCGCCCGGGGTACCAGACGCTCAGGTCGCGGTGGAGCGCGAGGAGGTCGGGCTCGCGCCGCGCGAAGCGCGCCGAGGGGGCGCGGTCGCCGAACAGGTCGCGCTCCCGGAACGCCTCGCGGTCGAACACCCGCGCGTCGAGGCTCGACAGCTCCTCCCGGATCGCGCCCGCGTGGCCGTCCGCGCCCCCCTCGCGGACGTGCAGTTGCACGTTTCGCGGCCCGCCGACGGCCTGCAGGGGCGTCCCGTCGGGGCGTCGCTGGAGGTGTGGTGCGAGGTCGAACGCCCCGAGGTCGACGTTCCGCTCGGGGTCGGTGTCGACGTGGCCGTGGTCCGCGGTCACGAGGAGGAGCGTCTCGGCCGCCGCCTCGGGGGAGAGCCGGTCGAGTTCGCGCTCGACCGCCGTCGAGAGGTCGGAGAGCGTCGCCCGGTAGGCGTCCGATCGGGTCCCCGCCTCGTGGGCGGCCGCATCCACGTCGGGGACGTAGGCGAGGACGTACGTCGGACCGTCGGCCGCCTCGAGCGCCTCCCGGATCCGCCGGGCCATCTCGTCGAACCCGTCGTAGGGGACGTTCGTCGCGCCGCGGGTCGCCCGCCCCGAGTAGGCCGACCCGACGAGGTCGGCGGGCTGGACGACCCGGGAGTCGATCCCCGCCGCCCCGGCCCGCTCGTAGACCGTCGGGCCCTCGAACAGGAGCGAGGCGGCGGCGTCCGGGTGCGCCTCGGTCGCGGGCGTCCCGTCTAGCGTCGTGAAGGGGAGCGTCCGGAGCACCGCGTCGAGTTCCTCGACGTAGCCGAACCAGCCGAGCAGGCCGTGCTCGACCGGCTGGCGGCCGGTGTGCATCGTCGTCATGGCCGCGGCCGTCTCGGAGGGGAAGATCGAGGTCAGCGGCGTCACCGTCCCCCGCTCGGTCACCCGCGCGAGGAGGTCGTGGCGCTCGTGCTCGCGCAGCCACTGGCGGTACCCGAAGCCGTCGACGAGCAGGACGACGACGCGGCTCGCGTCCGTCTCGACGCCCGCGAAGACGTCGTCGGGAAGCGGCCGGCGCGCGTCGCGGGCGAGGACCGACAGGACGGTGTCGGGGACGTTGGCGAAGCAGTGGTCCCCGTAGGCGGGGAGGAGCCACCCGTCGTCTTCGTGCGCGGCGCGGAGGTCGGCGGCGACGTCCCGTCGAAGCATCACCCCGACGCTCGCGCCCCACGGGCAAAGCGTGGCGGGGTCGCGTGCGGGTCGGTGGCACGGGTCGCGCCGCGTCTCGCCGTTACGCCACTACGCCGTCACGCGCCTCACGCGGACTCGACCGCCGCGCCGAGACCGCGGAGGGCGTCGAAGAAGCCGGGGAAGGAGACGTCGACGTGCTCTGCGCCCTCCACGGTCGTCTCGCCGTCGGCGACGAGTCCCGCAACGGAGAGCGCCATGACGATGCGGTGGTCGTGGTAGCCCGCGACGCGCGCGCCCCGCAGGTCGGAGTCGCCCCCGCGGACGACGAGTTCGTCCCGCTCCTCCGTGACCGCCGCGCCGAGTTTCCCCAGTTCGGTCGCCATCGCGGCCACGCGGTCGGTCTCCTTGTAGCGGACGTGCTCGCAGTTGACGATGCGCGTCTCGCCGGCGGCGGCCGCGCCGAGCGCCGCGATCGTCGGCAAGAGGTCCGGCGTGTCGCCGACATCGACCTCGACGCCGCGCAGGTCGGACCGCTCGACGGCGATCTCGCCGGCGTCGCGGTCCCACTCGATCGACGCGCCCATCCGCTCAAGTACGTCCACGATGGCCGCGTCACCCTGCGCGCTCGGGTGCGCCCCCTCGACGACCACCCGCGCGCCGTCCTCGGCGGCGAGCGCACCCGCCGCGAGCAGGTAGGAGGTCGAGGAGAAGTCGCCGGGGACGGCGTAGGCGTCCGCGCGGTAGGACTGCCCGCCTTCGACCGAGAAGCCGGCGTCGGTGCGCGCCGCCTCGACGCCGAACGCGGAGAGCACCTCGAGTGTAATCTCGACGTACGGCGCGGACTTGAGTTCCGTCTCCAGTTCCACGTCGATCCCCTCGCCGGTGACGGCCCCGGCCATCAGCAGCGCGGTGACGTACTGCGAGGAGACGTCGCCGGGAATGGAGACGCGCCCGCCCTCGACCGCCTCGCCGACGATCAGCGGGGCCTGCCCGTTCCGTCGGGTGCTCTCCCCGCGCCCGCCGAGTTGCTCGATCGCGTCGAGGAGCGGTCCCTGCGGGCGCGAGCGGAGCGAGTCGTCGCCCGTGAGGACGGTCAGCCCCTCCCCGAGCGCGCCCGTGGCGGTGACGAGGCGCATCGTCGTCCCGCTGTTCGCGCAGTCGATCACGTCGTCCGGGGTGTCGGGGCGGCCGTCGAACCCCTCGACCGCGAGCGCGGACGCGTCGTCGGGGACCGCTCTCTCGCCGGAACCCGTCCGACTCGAACCCGATCCCGCTGTGTCGGGCGCGACGCGACCGCCGTACGCCTCGACGGCGCGCATCGTCGCCCGCGTGTCGGCGCTCACGAGCGGGTGGTCGATCCGCGCGCCGTCGGCGTACCCGGCGGCGAGTATCGCGCGGTGGGTGTAGCTCTTCGACGGCGGT
The DNA here is from genome assembly GCF_024228315.1 of Halomarina pelagica. Classification (NCBI taxonomy): domain Archaea; kingdom Methanobacteriati; phylum Methanobacteriota; class Halobacteria; order Halobacteriales; family Natronomonadaceae; genus Halomarina; species Halomarina pelagica. Next base: position 3,396,117 of record NZ_CP100454.1, on the reverse strand, counting down.
GCGCGCGCCCGACCCGAGACGCGAGAGCGGGAGATGCGTACGTCCATGCGCCGGCCTCGCAGTGACGGCGTATGAGGGTTCCGACGGGGGCAGGTATTCCCGACGCTGGGACCGTCCCGCTCCGCGAGGGCGAGTCCGCCCGTCCCGCTCACTCCGCCCGGGCGGAGTCGTGCGACTCGAACCAGTCGAGCAGCGTCTCCAGCCGGTGGACGGCGCGCTTCGGCCGGGTGATGGCGTGGTGCTCGTCGGGGTAGACGACGAGCTTCGCCGGGACGCCGCGCTTCCTGACGCTCACGTAGAGCTGTTCGGCCTGCGTCGGCGGGCACCGCCAGTCGTTCTCGCCCGCCGTGACGAGAAGCGGCGTCTCGATCTCGGCCACGTCCGGGAGCGAGGAGGCCGCCCGGTAGGCCTCCGGCTCCTCCCACGGGAGGCCGAAGTCCGCCTCCAGCCAGTTCTGGCAGTCGTCCGTCCCGAACGAGGAGGAGAGGTCGTAGATCCCGTGCTCGGCGGCCGCCGCGGCGAAGCGGTCCGTCCGGGTGAGGAGGTAGGCGGTGTTGACGCCGCCCTGCGAGAAGCCCGTGACGAACAGCCGGTCGGGGTCGGCCCACCCCTCCTCGACCATCCAGTCGGTACCCGCGAGCAGGTCGTCGACCTCGACCGTGTTCCAGCGACCCCTGAGCGCCTCCGCGAACGCCCGGCCGTAGGAGGTGCTCCCGCGGTAGTTCACCCGGAAGACGACGTAGCCGCGGCTCGTCCAGAGGGCGGCGTCGAAGTCCCACCCCGGCTGGTCGTAGCTCATCGGCCCCCCGTGGACGTCGAGCAGGAGCGGGCGCGGGTCGGGATCGTCGGGATCGAACCCCTTGGGGAGGACGGCGATCCCCTCGACCGTCCGGTCGTCGCTCTCGAACTCGACCCGCTCGACCCGGAGCCCGTGCTCCTCGACGAACGCGGCGTCGAGCGCCGTGACGCGCGTCAGCGGATCCGGGTCGTCGGTCGTCGCGTCGAGCGCGTCCGTCGGCATCGCGTGGACGTCCGTCCCGGCACCGGGCCGCGAGAGGACGAGCGCTACGGTGCCACCCGCGGCGTCGAGGTCGAGAATCGACTCGTCGCGCGACTGCCGCTCGAAGACGCGCCCCGCGGTTCCGTCGACGCGCGCCCGCGCGAGCCGCGTCCACCCGCCGTCCGCGAGGGGGACGACGAGCGAATCGTCGTCGAGCCACGCCGGTTCCCCCCAGCCGATGGTCCGGTCGAGGTCGTCGGTCAGCGCCCGCGACTCGCCCGTCTCGGGGTCGGCGACGCACAGTCGAACGGGGCGGTACCAGTTCTCGGGGTCGCGGGCCGTGAAGGAGAGGCGCGAGCCGTCGGGGCTCCACCGGAGCGCCCCCGCCGCGATACCACGGTCGCTCCCTTCGGTCGCTCTCTGATCACCCTCACCATCGCTCGCGTGACCACGGTCGCTCCCTGCGGTCGCTCCCTGATCACTCTCGCTGTCGTTCGCGATACCGCCCTCAGTGAGTCGCTCGCGGTTCTCCCCGTCGGGGTCGATCAGGTAGACGTCGCGCTCCGCGGTGTCGTCGGGACGCTCGCCCTCGTAGCCGAGGAAGGCGATGCGGTCGGTCGGCCCCCAGCGCGGCTGGCGGCCCGCCTGCTCCTCGCCGAGGCCCGGTTCGAACCCCGTCGCGTCGAGGCGCGTCTCCTCGCGCGTCTCGAGGTCGACGACGAAGAGGTACGTCCGCACGGCGTCGAGCCACCCCGCGCCGTCGTACTTGTGCTGGAGGCGCTCCACCTCGACCGGCCCGCCGTCGTCGAGCCGATCCAGGTACTCGCGCTCCTCGTCGGTCGGATCGCGTGCCGCGACCACCAGCCGCCCGCCGTCGGGCGACCAGTCGAACTCGTCGACGCCCTCCTCGCGCTCGGTCACCTGGCGGGCGTCGCCGCCGCGCGCGAAGTCGAACACCCACACCTGGGTCCTCGGGTCGTCGTCCCCCGCGTCACTCGTCTCGTCCTCGGCTTCGCCCTCCCCGCCTTCCTCACCAGTCTCGTCCCCCTCGCTACTCTCGCCGCTCTCGCCGTCCGCATCGTCCCCGGACATCCCCACGCGGAGAGACGCGTCGCGCTCGCGCGCGGCGAGGAAGGCCAGTTTCGTCCCGTCGGGCGACCAGCGCGGGTCGCTCGCATCGTCGACGCGGGTGAGGCGGTACGGCTCGTCGCTCCCGTCCGTCGGCGCGACGAACAGCGAGTGGACGCGCTCGTCCGCGTCCGGATCGCACTCCCTCGCCACGAACGCGACCCGGTCACCGTCCGGCGACACGGCGAGTTCGGTGATCGAGGACAGGTCGAGGAGGGCCGTCGGGTCGAGCGGGGTCATCGGTTCGCCGTGCGCCGACTGTCGTCATACGACTGTCGATCGCGTGCCGGGCGCTATCGTGGCGCTCGGGGACGGCGTCAGCCCGCCTACGCGAGCAGTCGGTCGAGTTCCTCGCTCCCGTGGCGCATCGATTCGAGGGGGTCGTCCGGCTCGTCGTGCTCGTAGACGAACCACTCGCAGCCCGCGTCGAGGGCCGCCTCGACGCACGCCGGGAGATCCACCACGCCCGCGCCGAGTTCCGCGCTCGCGCCCGCCCCGTCCACGTCGGCGGCGTGCACCAGGGGAACGTGGGGGCCGAAGCGCCGGAGGATCGCCGCCGGGTCGTAACCGCCGGCCGCCGCCCACCCGAGGTCGAGTTCGTAGCCGACGCCGACCGTCGCGGGGACGAGCAGCCCGTAGGCGCTCGTCGCGCCCACGTCGGCGAACTCCTGGGTGTGGTTGTGATAGAGGAGGTCCAGCCCGTGCTCGGCGAGCGCGGCCGACGCCTCGGAGAGCCGGACCGCCGCCCGGTAGGTCGCGGGCTGGGTGGCGAAGTGCTCGGGGTCGAGCCAGGGGACGACGACCCGATCGCAGCCGAACGTCCCGAGCGTATCGGCGAGCGATCCGGGATCGGACTCGACGAGGTCGATCCCGACGTGCGAACCGACGACGTCGAGCCCGGTTCGATCGAGGGCCTCGCGCACCGCGTCCCGCTCGTCGTCGGGGACCGGCTCGGCGAACTCGACGCCGTCGTACCCGGCGTCGGCGATCTCGCGGAGGAGGTCCGCGAGGGGGGCGTCGGCGTCGCGGAGCGTGTAGAGCTGGATGGCAGTCCTCGCCATGTCCGTGGTCGGTGCGCGCCGGCGTATAAAAACCGTCGACCCCGTCGCATCACCGTGTCGTCGCGTCGCCCGACGCCCGACGCCCCGTCGCATCGTCGTCCCGTCACTTCGTCGCATCGTCGGCCGTCGGATTTCCGTAGATTCAAGCGTCACCGTTCGGAGGTAGGGGTAGATGACGCGACCCTCGTTCGTGATCGCGATCGCCGGGGGGACGGGCGCGGGCAAGACCGCTGTGGCGCGGGAGGTCAAGGCGGCGGTCGGGGAGCCGGTCACGCGGCTCCCGCTCGACAACTACTACCGCGACCTCTCGCACCTGCCGTTCGAGGAGCGGCGGTCGGTGAACTACGACCATCCTTCGGCGTTCGAGTGGGACCTGCTCGCGGACCACCTCGACGCCCTCCTGTGCGGGCGGGCCGTCGAGATGCCGCAGTACGACTTCTCGGTCCACAACCGCCGCGAGGAGACCGTCACCGTCGAGCCGAGCGAGATCGTCGTCGTCGAGGGGATCCTCGCGCTCTACGAGGAGCGCGTGCGCGACCTCGTCGACCTCCCCGTCTACGTCCAGACGGACGCGGACGTGCGCATCCTCCGGCGCATCCAGCGCGACGTGATCGAGCGCGGTCGCGATCTGGAGGGCGTGATGGATCAGTACCTCAGTACGGTGAAGCCCATGCACGAGCAGTTCGTCGAGCCGACGAAGCGACACGCCGACGTCATCATCCCGGAGGGGCTGAACCGCTCTGCGGTCGACCTGCTCATCGAGAAGATCCACGCCGAGTTACGGGCGTCGGACGAGCCGACACTCGAGGCGTAGGCGTCGGTCACGTCCACCATTCCTCACCCTATCAACTCTGTAGGACCATTGGAAACCGAGAAGAGTACCGTGTGTACTGCCGAGTGATTCAGAGCGAGTGACAGTTTCGCCAGATAGTAGTAAAACCCGAGCAATTCTCGTGTAATTATTTTCAGGGAAATATCACTGTTTCGACAAGACAGTAGTCCATTTCCCCATCGACAGTACCATCTTCGAATTCGGTTCGTTCTCCCGAAATTCGACGATCCATCGTGCTCCGCTTCCCATCGTGGAGGAAAATACGTGCTTTCCCCGATCTTCATCCAAGTCGTTGGGCGAAGGCATGAACTCAACGCCTCTTTCGGGAAGTGTGACTTTGATCGTTCCGAGAGGCCCCTTCTCGACGGTGACCGTCATCGCACTGCGATACGCTTCGTAGGTACCGGTGAGGTTCCCAACTGTCTCGTAGACCGTGAGGAGAGGGACGACATCTCTGGGCTGTTCGCCGCTCGCAATCGCCAAGATCCCACGTCCGAGTATCGCTGCTGGCGGACCGTGGGTATTGAACGCCAGAGCAACAGCGAGCCCGCGTTTGCGAAGAATCCCCATATAAGCGCCAGAGAGCCCGATTCCGCCCTGGTGGGAGACGAGCGTGTCGTCCAAAAAGTCAGCGACCTCCCACCCGTACCCGTATCCCCGTCTAGTGCCGTCGGCGGTCGGCAAGAGCGGTGACTGGTATTTACACATCGCCTCGACGAGTTCTGGATCGAGTACCTGTACTCCATCGAGCGTGCCGTCATTCAGCACGCATCGGAGCAAGGCGGCGAGGTCAGTCGCGGAACTGATCAATCCACCAGCGGCACCAGCACCGCCCTCGAATACGTCTGCTACGAGTTCGCCGTCGTTCTCGACGTATCCGGTCATCGTGTCTTCACCCGTTCGGAGGACGTCGGGATCGAACGTCGATCGATTCATACCCAGCGGAGCTAGCACTTCCTCCTCGACGTACTCGGCGTAGGAGCGACCATCGACGGTTTCGACGAGTGTTCCGAGTATGAAGTATCCGCTGTTGTAGTACATGTATCGATCCTTGTCAGTCAATCGCTGATCGGCAGTGCCGTCGATGTATTCGAATAACCCCATTTCCTGTGCGTCGTCGATACGGTCCCGCTGTGCGATGAAGTCCTGTGGCATGCCGGACGAGTGGGAGAGCAACTCGTGAACTGTAATCGGTGCTCCCGGGACCTCGTCCAGAACCGAGACGTATTCTCGAATCTCGTCGTCGAGATCGAGCCCGCCCCGTTGAACGAGTTGCAGAATAGCGATTGCAGTGACTGCTTTCGTGAGTGATGCGACAGCGTACAGGGTATCAGGCGTCGCGGGTGCCCCGGATTCGATATCCCTCGCGCCCCGCCCACTCGCATAGAGCACCGACTCTTGACCCAGAACAGCGACACTCACGCCAGGAACACTCTTGTTCTCTATCCACCTCTCTACGAAATCATCAATTTTGGATATAGTTTCTTCGGAGAGTGAATCCCAGTGTGAGACCATGAATGACTGTGTATCTATAGGTTGGTAATCATGACTTCGAATGCAATACTTGTTTACTTATGACCGTACTCAGAGCGTGAGCACTTCTCGACCGCCGGCACCGCCCCATCCCCTTGGGGGCGCGAGATTCAGACGGCTATCGCTCGCGGGCGTTCGCCAGGCGCTCGACGGCGACCACGAGCCGGCGGAACAGGGCGAGAAACCGGACCGTGAGGTAGAGCCAGATCGGCAGCGCGACGACGACGAACCACAGCAGGACCGCCCCCTCGATGAGGACGGCGTAGAAGAACGACAGGACGGCGAACGCGGCGAACGCGGGGAGCGCCCACGACGGGCGTCGATCGGAGAGGACGGACGGTGACACGACGACGATTCTTCGCTCTGACTAATAAGTCTGGTCGTCGGACGAGTTCCGTCCCGAGGACGGAACGGGTGGTGAGGAGACCGGGTACGGCTTCTCGCGGTGGCGTAAAGAACGACGCGGCTAGGATGGGCGTATCGGGGATCACGGAGCGCCCCGTCGACGGCTCGCCGCGCCCGCGAAACGCCGGATAGTCTCTCTTCCCACTCCGAGACGGTATCGCGCGCAGAGCTGTGTCTCATGTCGCCAAGGGAGGACCTTATACAGTTCGCAACACCGCGTTGTCTACTAGTCACATTGCTACAAGCGCTTAATCGGGTGGAGCCGAGACGACTACACGCAATGACCGACAACGAGACGCGGACCCCGGACGAGGAACGCTCCGAGCCCGAGACGACGAACGACGGACCCGACTTCCCGACGCCGGGCGGCCTCCGCGGCCTGTAGGCCGGTTCCGAGCGCCCTCTTTATCTCCCCTTCGCTCGAGACATCGGTATGGACTATCGCGGCGCGCTCGTCGACCTCGACGGGACGGTCTACCGGGGCGGCCACCTCGTCCCGGGCGCTCTCGACGGCCTCGCCACCCTCCGCGAGCGCGGCATCGACGTGCTGTTCGTGACGAACAACCCGACGCGCTCGCCCGCGTCGTACGCCTCGCGCCTCGACGACCTCGGCCTGGACGTATCGCCCGAGCGGGTCCTCTCGGCCGGGGCCGTGACGACGGACTACCTCGACAGGCACCACGCGGACGAGCGCGTCTTCCTGATCGGGAGCGACGGCCTCCGGGAGCAGTTCCGCGAGCGCGACCTCGCGCTCACCGACGAACCGGAGCGGGCCGACGTGGTCGTCACGTCCCACCACTACGGCTTCGACTACGACGACCTCGCGGCGGGGCTCTGGGCGCTCCGGTCCGCGGAGACGTTCATCGGTACGGACCCCGACCTCACCTACCCCGACGCCGACGGCCGCGACTTCCCCGGATCGGGGGCGATCACGCGCGCGGTCGGGGGCGTCGCCCGGCGGGAACCCGATCACGTCCTCGGGAAACCCTCCCGCGAGACGCTCGACCTCGCGCTCGACCGCCTCGGCCACCCCCCGGAGCGCTGTTTCGTGGTCGGCGACCGACCCGACACGGACGTCGCGCTCGGCCGACGCGGCGGGATGACCACCGCCCTCGTGCTCTCCGGGTCGACCCGGCGGGAACACCTCCCGACGCTCTCGCATCGCCCCGACCACGTGATCGACGACATATCTGAAGTGGAGACTGTGTTGATGGGCGATGTCTGACGTAGATTTATAACCTTCCGCGCCCCACGTCATGACATGGTTTGGCATAACACTCCATATCGGTACGACGACTTCGACGACGCGGACCTGGACGACGCGCCCGATCCGGACCCCGTCGACGTGAGCGACGAGACGGTCATCGTCGACGGGTCGACGATGACGTACCGCAGTTACCGGCGGCGCAGGGGGGTGGATTGAACGAGCGTCCGCTCCCGATAAACTCTAGACGGCCGACGGAGGGTTCCATACGATTTTTTGTGTTCGTCTACGAACGTCGAGGCGTCACATGGCAGACAAAGCCGAACTCCGCGAGCAGATGATCGACGCCTTCGGGGGCGCGGACTACCCGATCAACAGTCCGATGGATCTCGTCCCCGCCCTTCCGAACGGACCGTCCACGAAGTTCGAGTCCGGTGACTTCTCCATGACCGCCATGGAGCTGAACACGAAACTCGGCGGCGGGGACTTCCCCTACGAGAACGTCGACTCGTTCGTCGACGACGTCCTCGCGCGGCTCGAAGAACAGAACGAGATCTGAGCGGACGGACGGCCGAGGGGGAACGTCGGCCGTTCTCTCGTCACTGCGCGACGACCGCCAGCGCCGCCGCCGCGGCGAGTACGCCGAGCGCCAGCAACCCGTAGTTCGCGAGCGCGTGGTCCGCCCGAACGATCCCGAGCGTGTACCGGCGACCCGAGAGGGGCCACAGCCACGGGACGCCCATCGGCGTCAGCGTGTCCGCGGCGAGGTGCGCGCACACGCCGAAGAGCCCGACGAACGCGCCGACGAACCCGAGATCCGGCGTCGCGATCCCGAGCGCGTCGCCGAGCGCGGCCCCGCCCGCGCCGAGGAGGAGGCCGACGAGGAGCGCGAACGCGAGCGTGTGGGTCACCCCCCGGTGACCGACGAGCGGGAGGCGGAGGTCGACGTCGGGGAGGCTGGCGAGCGAGACGACGCCGACCCCGCAGGCGACGGCCAGCGCGGGATCGTCCGCCGCCAGCGCCGCCCCGACCGGCGCGTACGCGAGCAGCGAGAACCCCAGGTGCCCTGCCCTGTGCATGTCCCGGCTGTCGGTCGCGGGCGCATGAACGTACTGGTTCTTTGCACCGCCGCCCGTACCTCGGGTATGCTCTCGGCGCTCGGTCGATTGATCGACACGTTCGGCCCGTTTCTCGTCCCCGTCGCCGTCTTCGTCGCCGGGCTGATCGGCTACGGACTCCTCTTCCTGCTCACCCGGTACGCGCAACGACTTTGAGCGTCCGTTCCGTGTTCGCACGCCATGGAGCCGATGCGAAACTTCCCCGTCCCCGACCGCGAGGAGTTGCCCGAAGACCTCAGAGAGCGCATCGAGGAGGAGACCGAGCGCGCCGGGTTCACCCCGAACGTCTTCAGCGCGTTCGCGTACAAGCCGAGTCACTTCCGGGCCTTCTTCGCCTACCACGACGCGCTCGTGGAGGACACCGCCCTCGACCGCGACGAGATAGAGATGATCGTCGTGACGGTGAGCGGCGTCAACGACTGCCTCTACTGCGTCGTCGCCCACGGCGCGCTCGTGCGCATCTACGCGAAGGACCCGAAACTAGCCGATCAGCTCGCGACGAACCACCGCTCGGCCGACCTCTCGCCGCGCCACCGCGCCATGCTCGACTTCGCCGTGAAGCTCACCGAATCGCCGGGCGAGGTGGAGGAGGCCGACCTCGACCGCCTGCGCGAGCACGGCTTCTCCGACGAGGCGATCTGGGACGTCGGTAGCGTGACGGCCTACTACAACCTCTCGAACCGGCTCGCGACGATGGCCGACATGCGCCCGAACGAGGAGTTCTACGAACTCGGTCGGACGCTCTCCAGCGAGGAGTGAGTCGGGCGTCCGTCCCGGCCGACGGACGGCCCACGAGATATTCGTTTCCAAGCTCACGTCGCCGGAAATACTTTCAATCAAAGGCGCGTTCCGACGTCCATGTCGGATCTCGACGACACCGATCGGACGATACTTCGTCTGCTGGTCGAGGACGGGCGGCGACCGTACAGCGACATCGCCGAGGAGGTCGACCTCTCTCCCCCCGCCGTCTCCGACCGGATCCAGCGCCTCCGCGACCTCGGGATCATCAGGCGCATCACCGCCGATCTCGATCGCTCCCGACTCCGGGACGGCGTGGCCGTCCTCGTCGACCTCGAGGTGGCACAGAACGCCGTCGAGTCGACGCGCGCGTCCCTCTCCGCCTCGGAGTCCGTCGAGCACGTCTTCACCACCGCGGAGGGGCGACTCGTCTTCACCGTCCGCATCCCCGACGGCGACGCGCGGTCGTTCCTCGAGGACACCGTGTCGTTCGACGTCGTGGAGGACCTCGACGTGCGCCTGCTCACCGGGCAGTCGTGGTCGCCCGGCATCGGCGCGGCGGAGTTCGCCCCGTCGTGTGCGGAGTGCGGCAACACGGTCACCAGCGAGGGCGTCTCGGAGACCTTCGACGAGCAATCGTACCACTTCTGCTGTTCGTCCTGCGCCGAGCGATTCGAGACGCGCTACGAGACGCTCAGCGAGGGAGTCTAGCCCGTCGCCCCATCTCTGACGCCTGAATGATTGGATAAACGCTGTTACGTTCTTCAGTAATGAATTTTGGATCGTGCGATTAGTCGTTCCCGACTTCCTACGGACGAAGAACGACGCTCCGAGACGGACGCCTCGTAGTCAGCGCTTACACGCCGCGCCGACGTTTCAAATCCCTTTTAGTCCTATTCGTATCCTGGTGGACGGATACTGGGTCACTAGAGGCGGAATGAGGTACTTCAGAGAAGAACCCGGGGCCATAATATTGGTCGGTTGTCAGTACGTGCTTCGGGTTCCGATTTAATTCACTCCAACGCTCGGTTATCGGGGTCGACCGACCTGCAACCGACACGCAACCGTGGATCCGGCACAGTCACGCACGCTGATCGATCGTTCGGGAGTGTCCGGGAGAGATGGGAGTTCAATCAGATCACACCTCTCCGATGGTATTCCAGGACGCGAGCGTACCCCGCCAATGACAGTCAAATTATAGTATCCGTGAGGCGACGAATAACAAATACGGAACGCGGCGACGCCATCTACGTCGGTGTCTCGGAGACGTCGACGACAACAGAGACAAACTAACCATGTTCGGCAAAAACTCCCGGCGACTCGTCATTCTCGCCGTCGTCGTCATGTTCGCGTTCTCGAGCGCGGGCATGGCCGCGGCGCACGGTGGCGACTACGCGAAGGACCACAAGAAGGACCACAAGAAGGACTACAAGAAAGACCACAAGAAAGATAAGAAGAAGAAGGCCCCCAAGAAGGATCACAAGAAGAAGCCGCACAAGAAGCACGCGAAGAAGAAGCCCCCGAAGAAGCACGTCAAGAACAAGATCAAGCAACGCCAGAAGAACGTCCAGAAGCAGTTCGCCGCCCAGTTCGGCAAGCACAACAAGATCGATCAGCGCCAGGAGAACAAGCAGACGCAGGTCGCGCTCCAGGGCGGCCACGACAACAAGATCGATCAGCGCCAGAAGAACGTCCAGAAGCAGTTCGCGGTTCAGGGCGGTAGCGGCAACAACGTCCAGCAGTCGCAGTCGTCCAGCCAGACCCAGGTCGCGGTCCAGGGCTGACGGCTTCGCATCGTCCAGCGACGTAGATCTTTTTCCGACACTGCCGGCGGGCGGTACGGCCGTCGCTAGCGCTAGTCCCCAGTAAGCCGTGGAGGAGCGAGGGGATCAGAGGGTCGTTTCGACGTCACGGGGATCGAGTCGGTCGACTCACTCGTCGTACATCGGGGAGACGGCGTCGAGCGCCCGCTGGACATCGCTCACGTCCGAGAGCGCTCGGATCGCCCGGCGCATCTCGCCGAAGTCCGGCATCCGAGGGGAGGTGGCCGATCGTACTGTTCGCGTCATTAGCGGTAGTACGTCAGATTCACCCATGACTGTTTTGGCCTCAAAAAATGATGATCGACCGAGGCCGTGGGAGGTCTTCGACCGGCGTCCAGGGGAGAGGCGAGAGGCGGCGCGTCGTTGATAGTGTGCTGACATTAGTGCGAGTAACCGGGGGATCGACTCCCCGTTCAATCTCGGACGAATCCGGCGAACGCGTCCGGAGTCAGTCGGCTGTGACTGAGACGCCGCGACGAGAGTACGGTGGGCGTTCCTGTCGGATGTGGTGCAATCCCGGTGTCACGTAACGGTTTAATCGTACCCAACACCTGTGAGTCCCACATAAACAGTCCAGAACAGGCGTACAACGCCGACGTAGATAGGTAGCGATAGTGATACGTGATCCGTGGCGGTCTCGGTATCGGAATCGTTCACTCCGGTGTCACGCCGCTCGTCGTCCGCTGTACCGAGACCCTACGCTCGTCGTGGCTTTTTGTGCACCGGATAACATGTCGATGTGTATAACAAATACGGAACCGGGCAACCACCTTGACGTCGGCGTCAGCAGGGCGTCGGCAGAGAAGAATAACCATGTTCGGAAACAACTCTCGACGGCTCGTCATCCTCGCCGTAGTCGCCCTGATCGCGCTCGGCGGTGTGGGCGCCGTCTCGGCGAACGGCGACTACGAAAAGGACGGTGCGGAAGACAACGAGATCAACCAGTGGCAGAACAACGAGCAGTATCAGGCTGCACTCCAGTTCGGCGAGGACAACTACGCCGACCAGGATCAGGACAACTACCAGTTCCAGTACGCGGAGCAGGACGGCGAGGACAACGAGATCAACCAGTACCAGAACAGCGAGCAGTACCAGGCCGCGCTCCAGTTCGGTGAGGACAACGACGTCGAGCAGTCGCAGTCGTCCAGCCAGACCCAGGTCGCGGTCCAGGGCTGAAACTCGCGATCTAACCGTAGCCTGACGACGTTTTTTCGATCCCCTCGACGCAGCGTCGACGACCCCGACGAGCCGAGAGGCGTCGCCCCACGGACGACGTATCGACCGTCGGCGATTCTCTCGAACGCGGTCGCTCTACGTCGCGAAGACGAGAGGGAGGGCCCGTCACTCGGATTCGAAGAGATCGATCTCCTCGGGTTCCGCTTCGGGTTCGAGGTCCGGTTCGGGTTCCGCTTCGGGCGATTCGACGATGGCGACCTCGCGGTCGTACTCGCGCTCGATGAGCTGGAACTCCTTGTCCGCGCCCTTGCGCTCGCGACCGCGTTTGGTGTCTGCCATGGAGTGTCATACCACCCGTCCGGGTATGAACCTTTCCGCCCCCGGGACGCGTGCCGGGAGGGGGACCGCCCGGGCGGTGGGAGGGTTACTCCCGCTCGGGGCGCTCCGCGTACTCGATAGGGTCGCGCGCGCCGGCCGCGCGGAACGCCCCCAGGCGGAAGGCGCAGGAGTCGCAGGTGCCGCAGGCGGGGGCCTCCTCGCGGTAGCAGGACCAGGTGTGTTCGAAGGGGACGCCGAGTTCGAGGCCGCGCTCCGCGATGTCGGTCTTCGACCACTCGGCGAACGGGGCCTCGATTCGGATGCGCGTGTCGGGCCGCGTCCCGACGTCGACGACGCGCTGGAACGCCTCGAAGAACTCGGGCCGGCAGTCGGGGTACCCGGAGAAGTCCTCGGCGTGCGCGCCGACGAAGACCGCCTCGGCACCCCGCACCTCGGCGTAGGAGACGGCCATCGCGAGCAGGTTCGCGTTGCGGAAGGGGACGTAGGTGGCCGGGATCTCCTCGCTCTCCGGGTCGGCGTCCGCGACGCTCATCGACTCGTCGGTGAGCGACGACCCGCCGACGCGCACGAGGTGATCCGTCCGGACGTGCATGAAGTCCGCGGCGTCGGCTTCCTCGGCGAGTCTGCGGGCGCACTCGTACTCCTTCGTCTCGGTCCGCTGGCCGTAGGAGGTGTGCAGGAACAGGGGTTCGTAGCCGCGCGCCGTCGCCTCGTAGACGGCGGTCGCGCTGTCCATCCCCCCGGAGACCAGGACGACGGCGCGGGGTGGGGCGTCGGATTCGGCGCTGGATTCGCTGTCGCTCATGTCGCTCTCGCCCGTCCGTCGGGCGGTTCCGGGCTTATCCCTTCGGGTGTCCGTGTCGCGTCTACCCGGTGTTCTTCATCCCGGCGGCGATGCCCTGCACCGTCAGGCGGAGCGTGCGCTCCCCGGCGGGCGTGCGGTCGGAGCGACCGAGGAGCGTCGCCTGCAGGAGGTTGAGCGGGTCGACGTGCGGGTTGCGCTGTCGGAGGCTCTCCCTGAGCCACTCGCGGCTGAGCACGTCCTCGCGCTCGGTGACGGCGAGCACGAGTTCGACCGCGCGCTCGTACTCCGCCTCGAACAGGGGGAAGAACCGCTCGCGGTCGCCCTCGTCGGCGAGCTGGGCGTACTCGGCGGCGATGCTCATGTCGGTGCGGGCGAGCGCGAGCGACGCGTTGTCGAGCATCGTCCGGAAGAACGGCCACTCGGCGTACATCTCCCGGAGGTCGTCGAGGTCCCCGCCGCCGTCGAGGTAGGCGTCGAGCCCCGTCGCGAGGCCGTACCAGCCGGGGAGGATGCAGCGCGACTGCGTCCAGGAGAACACCCACGGGATCGCCCGGAGGTCCTCGACCGTCCGCTCGCCGCCCGAGCGCGAGGCGGGCCGCGATCCGAGGTTCAGCCGCTCGATGACCGTGATGGGCGTCGTGTGCTCGAAGTACCGGACGAACCCCTCGGTGTCGAGGAGGTCGCGGTACGCCGCGCGCGCGGCGGTCGCCATCTCGTCCATCGCCTCGCTCCAGTCGTCGGAGACGTACTCGACGCCGCGCTCGAGGGCGCGCTGTCGCGCGCGGAGCTGCGCGTTGAGCATCTGCTCCAGTTCGCGCTCTGCGATGTCCGGGTTGCCGTACTTCTCGGCGATGGCCTCGCCCTGCTCGGTGAAGCGGACGCCCCCCGTCACCGTCTCGGCGGGCAGCGCGAGCAGCGCCTCGTTCATCGGGCCGCCGCCCCGGGAGATGGAGCCGCCGCGCCCGTGGAACAGCCGCAGGGTGACGTCGAACTCGTCCGCGATGTCGGCGAGGCGGCGCTGGTTCTTGTAGAGGTCCCAGTTCGCCGCCAGGAAGCCGTTCTCCTTGTTCGAGTCGGAGTAGCCGAGCATCACCTCCTGGGTGCCCCCGCGGGCGGCGAGCGCCGCCGCGTACGCCTCGTTCTCGAACAGCGTCCCCATCAGCTCCCGCGCCCCGGAGAGCGCCGACTCGGTCTCGAGCAGCGGGACGACGTCGATCGCGCAGTAGTCGGGCAGGGAGACGACCCCGGCCTGGTCCGCCAGGAAGAGCACCTCGAGGACGTGGCTCGGCTCCTCGGTCATGCTGATGCAGTAGGCGTCGACCGCCTCGGGACCGTACTCGGCGTGCCAGTCGGCCAGCGAGTCGAAGCGCTCGAACACGCGCGCCGTCGTCTCGGAGCACTCCTCCCGATCGGAGAGGTCGACGATCGGGCGATCCTGCGCGATCGCGTCGGTCAGCAGCTCGACCCGCTCGTCCTCGTCGAGCTGGTCGTACGCGACGCCGACGCGCTCGAACGCCTCCGTCACGGCCTCCGTGTGGCTCGCGCGGTGGTCGCGCAGGTCGAGGCTCACCAGGTAGAGGCCGAACGTCTCGACCTGCCGCAGGATCGGATCGACGTGCGCCTGCGCCACCGTGTCCGCGCCGTTGGCGGCCAGGCTCTCGCGCAGGACCTGGAGGTCCTCGACGAGTTCGTCCGCGGACTCGTAGCCCCCCGGTCTGACGTCGTTCACCCGGTCGAGGCGCTCGCGCATCAGGCGGAGCTTCTGCCGGTACGGTTCGTTCGGGTAGCGCTCGCCCGCCGTCGCCGTGATGCCGGGGAAGCGCTCGCTGTCCAGCGCGAGCGAGCGCTCGAAGTCGCGACCGACGCCGATGCGACGCCCGTCCTGGCTGAGCACGCCCGATAGTTCCTTCAGCTCCTCGCGGTAGCGCTCCACGGCGACCTCGCGCTGGCGTTCGAGCACCTCCGCGGTCGTCTCGGGGGTGACGTAGGGGTTGCCGTCGCTGTCGCCGCCGGCCCACGAGCGGAAGGCGAACAGCTCGGGGACCTCGACGCCCTCCAGTTCCTCCGAGAGCGCCCGCTCGGCCTCGTCGTACACCTCGCCCACCACGTCGAGGAGGACGTTCTCGAGGTAGTAGAGCACGTTCCTCGCCTCGTCTGCGGGCGTGGGCCGCCGGTCGCGCACCTGCGCGGTCTGCCAGAGGCTCGTCACCGCGGCGTGGAGGGCGCGGTGGACGCGCTGGCGCTGGGCCGACGTGAGGTTCCGCTCGTCGAGCGTCTCCAGGTAGCGCGCCACGTCCCAGAGCTTCGCCTTCACCGTCTTGCGGCGCGCCTCCGTCGGGTGCGCCGTGAACGTCGGTTCGATGCACACGTCCTCCAGGATCTCCGGGACGCGCTCGGGCGTCTCGGCCAGCTCGGCGGCGGCGGCGTCGAGGTCGTCGTCGAGCGTCCCCGCGTCGTCCGCGTCGTGGATGGCGCGGACCCGCTGGCGCTCCTCCGCGAGGTTCACGAGTTCGAAGTAGGTGGTGAACGCCCGCGCGACGGCGTTACCCGTCGCCGGGTCGGCCTCCCGGAGGAGTTCTCGCAGCTCCTCCCGCGTCTCGGTCCGATCGTGACGATAGTCGAGCGCCGCCTCGCGAGCCGCGACGACCGTCTCGAACGCCTCGGGCGGCTCCTGCGTCCTGATCACCTCGTCGAGCAGCGCCGTCAGTTCCTGTACGTCCCGCTCCGCGTCCCTGTTGTGCGAAACCATCCCTGTCGTGCCAAGCTCACCCACGATTGAAAAGCCTGTGGGTTCAGGACACGTTCATGGAAAACGGTAGCTACCGCGTGAACATTCCCACATGTTCGTTCACCATATACGGCCTTCGTTCGAGTTTTTCATTATTTTATGCCTCTTTTCGTCGGGCGAGACGCTCCCGTCGGGGGCGTCTCGCCCGCGGGGAACGGGAGTACGTCCCGGAGGGGTCCGCGGACGCGACGGTCGTCACGTCGTACGGTCCTCACATCGCACGGTTCTCACGGTCCACGGCACGGTCCTCACGTCCCGGGCGCGTCGTTCCAGAGGTCGACGTGCAGTCGCGGCGTGTAGCGAAAGCCGTGTTCCAGCGCGAGGTCGGCGACGACCTCGCGCCGCTCGGCCAGCGCCTCGCGCGTCGTCCCCTCCGGCATGAGCAGCACGTCGTCGTCCGGGACGGGGACGGACGCCGCCTCGCGCACGTCCTCCAGGAGCGAGACGATCTCGGGCATGTCGTCCGGCCCGGTGACGACGAACTTCAGTTGCGTCTCGTAGTCCTCGACGAGCCCCGCGAGCGATTCGAGGTCGATCCGCCGCGCCTCGTGGCGCTCGGTCCACGCGCCGGCGTCCGCGCCCTCGGGGGCGTTCTCGGGCGTCGGCGTGCTGGAGGCGAGCTTCGGGCTGACGCTCGCGAGGTCGATCGGCGCGTCGCGGTAGATCGTCCCGTTCGTCTCGACGGTGGTGTGGTAGCCCTCGGCCGCGAGGCGTTCCAGCAGTTCGACGCTCGCCTCGTGGACGAGCGGCTCGCCGCCGGTGAGGACGACGTGCCCCGCCCGGTCGTGGGCGCGCACCTCCCTGACCACGTCCTCGACGGTCATCCGCGCGTGGGTCGGCTCCCAGGAGGTGTGATAGGAGTCGCAGAACCAGCACCGGAGGTTGCAGCCGCTCGTGCGGACGAACACCGAGGGGACGCCGGCGAGCTTTCCCTCCCCCTGCAGCGAGTAGAACAGCTCGTTGATCGGGAGGTCGCCCTCGGCGTCCGCGTCGCCGGAGGCGGGCACCGTCGCGCGGTCAGTGTTGACGGGCACGGCTCAGCGACCCGAGCAGAGTTCGCCCGTCTCGGCGACCGTGACGGTCACGTCGGAGACCGTCGCCGGCAGGCGATCGCGCAGGCGCTCCTCCAGCACGACCGCCATCACCTCCGCCGTCGGCGGGTGGTCGAGCACGACGAGCGCGTCGCCGTCGCCCGACGCCTCGAACGCCTCGATCAGCGGGTCGCCCCGCTCGACGAGGAACCGGTGGTCCCACTCGTCGATCACGTCGGTCACCTCCCCCTTGTCCACGATCCACCCCTCCTCGGTGAGTTCGCCGCGCACCGTCACCGAGACCTCGTAGTTGTGGCCGTGCGGACGCGAACACTTCCCGTCGTGGTGGAGCAGGCGGTGGCCCGCGCTGATGCGGATCGGTCGATCGCGCCCCACCCGCAGGACGCGCTCGCCGGCCGACGCCAGCGCGTCGCGATCCTGCTCTCCGAGTACTCCTTCGCTCATACCCCGAGATTATCGCAACGCGCACTTAAGCGTATACGGGTCGCGCGAGGACGCAACCGGTTTGGGAACTGCCCCCGTATCCCCGGTAGTGTCAGAGCAGTCCGACTCCGAGGCGGACGACGCGGCGGCGGGGTTGAGCGCGGATCGGTTTCACGAGGTGATCCAGGATCTGGGTCGCCCGGTCGTCACGGCGAGCGACGCGGCCCGGGTCCTCGGCGTCTCGCAGGCGGAGGCGGCCGAGCGCCTCGACGCCCTGGCCGACGCGGGGCGCGCGGAGCGCGTCGACGTCACCGCCGACCCGGTCGTCTGGTACCCCACCGACCTCCAGTCGCTCGCGGAGCGCGAGCACGTCATCGCCTTCCCCGACCGGCGGGAACTCGTCGTCGAGCACCCCCGGCAGTTCACGCGGGCGCAACTCGCCCAGTTCGCCCACCTCGCGGACTCCACCCGCGACGGCGCGTACATCTACCGCATCCGCGAGGAGGACGTCTGGCAGGCCCCCTACGACCATCTGGACGGCCTCCTGCGGACGATGCGCGGGGTGCTCCCCGAGCGCTCGCCCCACCTGGAGGAGTGGGTCGAGCGCCAGTGGACCCGCGCGCGGCGCTTCGCGCTCGTCACCCACCCGGACGGCTACACCCTACTCGAGGCGTCGAGTCCCGAACTCATGGGCAACGTCGCCCGGCAGAAGCTCGAACCGGGCGAGCACCTCCGCGCGGACGTCTCCGACACGGAGAGCTGGGTCAACGACGGGGCGATCGGTGAGGTAAAGCGGATCCTCTACGAGGCGGGCTACCCCGTCCAGGACCAGCGCGACCTGGAGACGGGCGACCCCCTCGACGTGGACCTCCGCCTCGACCTGCGGGACTACCAGCGCCACTGGGTCGAGCGCTTCGAGGAGCGCGGCTCGGGCGTCTTCGTCGGTCCGCCGGGCAGCGGCAAGACGATCGCCGCGATGGGCGCGATGGCGAGCGTCGGCGGCGAGACGCTGGTCCTCGTTCCCAGCCGCGACCTCGCCGAGCAGTGGCGCGGGAGCCTGCTCTCTCACACCACGCTCGAACCCGACCGGATCGGCGAGTACCACGGCGGCGAGAAGGAGATCCGACCCGTGACGATCGCCACCTACCAGACTGCCGGGATGGACCGCCACCGAACCCTGTTCGACGAGCGGCGGTGGGGCCTGATCGTATATGATGAATGCCATCACATACCATCTGCCGTCTTCCGACGCTCCGCCGACCTCCAGGCGAAGCACCGCCTCGGGCTGTCGGCGACGCCCATCCGGGAGGACGACCGGGAGCGGGAGATCTTCACGCTGATCGGGCCGCCCATCGGCACCGACTGGTCGGCGCTGTTCGAGGCGGGGTTCGTCGCGGAGCCGGAGGTCGAGATCCGCTACGTCCCGTGGGGGAGCGACATGGCGCGCAACGAGTACGTGAGCAGCGAGGGCCACGAGCGCCGGCAGATCGCGGCGATGAACCCCGCCAAGGTCGACGCCGTGCGCGCGCTGCTCGCCCGCCACGCCGGGCAGAAGGCGCTCGTGTTCGTGGAGTACCTCGATCAGGGGCGCGCGGTCGCCGAGGCGATCGACGCGCCGTTCGTCTCGGGCGAGATGCGCCACGGCGAGCGCAGCGCGCTGTTCAGGGAGTTCCGCGACGGCGATCGCGAGGTGCTCGTCGTCTCGCGGGTGGGCGACGAGGGGATCGACCTGCCGAACGCGGAGGTCGCCGTCGTCGCCTCCGGCCTCGGCGGGTCGCGCCGCCAGGGCGCACAGCGCGCCGGCCGGACGATGCGCCCGAGCGGGAGCGCCCTGCTGTACGTCCTCGCCACGCGCGGTACGGTCGAGGAGGACTACGCCCGCCACCAGCTTCGCCACCTCGCGGGCAAGGGCATCCGCGTGAACGAGGGCGACGCGCCGATGGCGGTCGAGGGGGACGGCGGGGACGACGCGGGCGATGTAGAGGGGGAGCGGTCGGGCGAGGACGGCGATGGGCCGAGGTAGGACGGTCGGACCGACCGTCCTGCCCGCGTCGATTCGGGTCGGGCGTGGCAAGCTTCGGACCGAGGTGGGCGACCCCGCTCACGCGTCGAGCCGTGCGGAGAAGAACGTCCACGGCGCGTCCTCCTCCTCGCTTCGCCTGTCCGCTTCCAGCGAGGAAGGGACACCCCACGTGTCGACGACGGCGAAGCCGGCATCTCGCAGCTGGTCGCCCGTCGTTTCCGCGCCGGCGATCTCCCACTCCATCCTCACGCCGCTGTCGAGCCAGTCAGGGTTCTCGCCGACCCACTCGTGCGTTCCCTCACATACGAGGAGGCGACCGCCCGGACGCAGGACGCGGGCGAACTCGTCGACGACCGTCCGGTGGTCAGCCATCGGAACGTGGATCAACGACCAGTAGGCGACGACGGCATCGAACGACGAACTATTGAACGGAAGCGTCGTCATGTCCCCCTGCACCAGGGACGCGCAGGGAGCGTTCTCCGCCGCCAGACGCAGTTGTCCGCGAGAGAAGTCCACTCCGGTGGCGGTCGCCGACGTACTCAACTCGGACAGGACCGGGGTGCCCTGTCCGCACCCGGCGTCGAGGACGTGCGTCCCGGCCGAGAGCGAGTCGAGAACCCCCGCGAGGATCTCCATCCCGCGGTCGTTCTCGGTCCGTTGTGCGGCGTGTACGTCCGCTAGCTCGTCGTAACCCCGACGAACGGCGTCCTTGTTCACCATTATCAGATGGTATCGACATCGAATTGGATAATCGTTGCACACTTCGGTCACTTCCGTCTCGGATCGATCTGAACGCGACGAGTAGCTGAGTGTGCGTCCCGTATCGTCAGCGGTTGTCGTCGATCCACGTACAGAACGCGTCGAAGTCCTTCGCTCCTGCGTCCTCCGCAATCCCGCGAAGCGTCCCGATCCGCACGCGGTCATGGAGTGGGACGCTCACGGTCCGTCGCTCGACCTCGGGGCCGTCAGGGTGTTCCCAGGTCAGAATAGCGTGATCGCCGCGCGTCCGAACCCAGGTGAAATTACCCGTGTTGACGAGGACTTTCGCTACGTCGTAGCCGCTAAAATCGCGTGTGACCATGCCGGCGGCTATTTGAGGACGTCGGGGAGATCGCCGCTCCCCGCACGCCGGTTCACCTCTGGATCGATACCGCACTCGCGTAATTCCTCGTCCGTCGGCGGCCGGCCGTCGCCGGTCTCGAGCGCGTCGGTCACTTCGTCGAGGCTCTCGAGCGCCGCCGCTCGCGTCTCGCCCTGCGTCGTCAACTTGCGCGTCTCATCCCGTGCCGTCCACCACCCGTCTTCGTCCTGGGTGAGCGTAATCTTGGTACGCGGCGACGGATCGCGGTTCGTCCGTGAATCGGTGCTCATAGAATCACTCCCCTCCGTTCGCGAGGCTCCACGCGAGCGAGCTACCGATCTTCTTTTTCCTCACCGCTCCCTCAGCCTCGAGCTGTCGAAGCCGGTAGTCGGCGCTCGGCCGTTCGATTCCGAGTTCCTCGGCGATCTCCGTCGTTCCCGCCGGCGCGTACTTCGCAACGGCCGCGAGCACGTCAGCGTCGGAGTGGCGAGCGACGAATCGCCCGCGGTCGTCCCGATGGGTCCCACTCATACGAACGGCTACGATCCCAGGCCCCAAAAGCCCATCTACTCGTGGGTAGATGGAGGGACACGTCGACCCCGGGCGTAACTGCTGGTCCACGGTGAAGCGTAACAATGGCCAGTCGTTCTCGACGGAACGTCGTCCGTGTGTCGCTCGCTGTTCGTCCGAATCCATCGCCGTATTTCCCTACACCGTGGTAGCAGCCCCGTTGGCGAACAGGCGAACATTTAGCTGAATGCAGCCGTCGTCCAGAGCGCTCTGTACCCCCTGTGTCGTACCGCGAGTGAGGCGGAACCGAACGAGCGGCCCTCTTTGGTCCTTCCAGAACCGCCGGCGATTCTGGAGGCCTGTGAGACGTGTTGCGTCTCACAATGCAGATTTTTATCGGGGGGTCGACCGAGCGTCCGCAGGACGCGAGGGAGGACCCTCTCTAAAGAGATAGCCTAGAAGGGATACTCGCGCTCCTCGCGCTGGACCGACACCCACTTCGTGCGGGTCATCTCCTCCATCACGTACTCGTCGTTGAACCGGCCGATGCCGGAGTCCTTCACGCCGCCGAAGGGGACGTGGGGCTCGTCGTTGATCGGCTGGTCGTTCACGTGGACCATCCCGGCGTCGATGCGGTCCGCGACGGCCTCCGCGCGCTCCCGGTCGGTCGAGTGGACCGACGCCGCGAGCCCCTGATCGACGGCGTTGGCGAGTTCGATCGCCTCCCCGTCGTCCGAGAAGGGGATCACGGGCGCGACGGGGCCGAAGTGCTCGTTACAGGCGGCGCTCATGTCGTTGGTCGCGCCGGAGAGCACCGTCGGCTGGACGAACCGACCGTCGTGGTCGCCGCCGGTCTCGACCGTCGCGCCCTGCTCCACGGTCTCCTCGACGTACGCCATCATCTGGTCGCGCTGGTCGTCGTCGATGATCGGCCCGATCACGGTGTCCGGGTCGTGCGGATCGCCGACGGTCAGGTCCGCGGCGCGGTCGGCCAACCGCTCGACGTACTCGTCGTAGAGCGACTCGTGGACGAGGTGGCGGTTGATGGAGATGCAGACCTGCCCCTGGTGGAGGAAGGTGCCGAAGACCGCCGAGTCGACCGCCCGATCCAGGTCCGCGTCGTCGAGGACGACGTGTGGGTTGTTCCCGCCGAGTTCCATCGCGGGGTAGGCGAGGTGCTCGACGGCCCGCCCGGCGACGCGCTTGCCGACCGCCGTCGAACCGGTGAACGCGATCACGTCCGCCTCGGGGTGGCCCGCCATCCGGTCGCCGATCTCCGACCCGTGGCCGGGGACGACGTTGAGCAGGCCCTCGGGGAGGCCCGCCGCCTCGAAGATCCGGGCGAGCAGCAGACCGCCCGTGATCGGCGTCGTGGAGGCGGGCTTGAGGACGACGCCGTTGCCGAGCGCCAGAGCGGGCGCGACGGCGCGCATCGAGAGGTGGAACGGGAAGTTCCACGGCGAGATGACGCCGACGACGCCCGCGGGTTCGCGCTTGACGAGGTTCTCCTTTCCCGGGACGATCGAGTCCTTCACCGTCCCGCCGACGCGGGTGGGGAAGCTCGCCGCCTCGCGCATCATCCCGACCGCCGTGTCCAGTTCCGCGTTACCCTTCACGAGCGCGCTCCCCGCCTCGGTGGCGAGCAGGTCGAGCATCGTCTCGCGGTGCCCCTCGACGATCCCGATAGCGTCCTCGATCACCGCCGCGCGCGCCTGCGGCGGGCGCTCGGCCCACTCGCTCCCGGCCTCGGCGGCACGCTCGTAGGCGGCGTTCACGTCGTCCTCGGTCGCCGCGGGAACCGTGGCGAACACCTCCTCGGTGGTCGGGTCGTCCACCTCCAGGGCAGCGCGCTCGCCGCGCTCCGTCTCGCCGTCGACGTAGAGGACGTCCCAGTCGGCGTCCGCGCTCAACCGGTCGGCGTCGGTGTCGGCTACGTACTGCGCCATGTCTTCGGTAGGTTCCTGCGCCGTTTCAGTGGCCGACAAGCCGACGCGATTGCCGCAAGTCGTTCGCGAGAACTGTCTTCTCGCGAAACGGGGGCAGTTCGTAGCCGTCTTCTGACTCCCCGCGTCGCGCCGATCCCTCGCCCCGCCACCTCCTCCCGACGATGGAAGCGGAGGGCCCCCGGACAGTGGTGGGTATCCGACGGTTACCGGCGGAGGCGCGGAATGTCGTTCGCGTGGTGACCGGGTCGGTCGCGGAGGCACCGATAGACGAAACCGTACCGGAGTCCCCCGAAGTGCACGCGAGGGTTCGATCCTGTACGACATCCACTTCTCGATAAATGATAGCATTACGCAATCGTTATACGGAGCGGCCGTCAAGGGTAGCGTGCACTCGTCACTGTCGTCTGCATCCCCACGCGGCGAGTGCGTTGTGTTCGCGGGCCGCCTGCTCCCGGCCGGGTGGAACACCCACGCGCCGCCACGAAGCGCCGTCGTGAGTGGACAGGTGCACCCGGCCCGCGAGTACTTCCCCACCTGTGGCCGGTTCGTCGACCGCCCCCTGTGTCGGATCGACGAACCGCGCAACTCCGCCCGCGAGCGGACCGCAACGACCGCCATCCGGCAGGCGACCTCGCGCCCTTCGTGGGGGTGGTCGCACGGCGGGGTCACACCGGGGTCGTGGCCCGATCGTCCCCCGGTCGTCCTCGAATGCCGACGGGATTATGTCGATTCGCGCGTCAGGGAGGGCATGCGAGTCAACTTCGAGTTCTACGGGCCGCTCCGCGACGCCGTGGGGGAGCGTCACCTCGCCCGATCGGTTCCGGCGGTCGCGGGTGGTCGCGCGTGACGGGCGTCGAGACGATCAGTCTCGGGAACACCGCGTTCGAGGGGCTGAACAACGCGTACCTCCTCGACGGCGCGGTGACGACGCTCGTGGACACGGGCGTGGCGACGCCCGAGACGCGCGAGGGACTGCACGACGGCCTCGCGGCCCGGGGGCTCTCGGTCGAGGACGTCGAGCAGGTGCTTCTCACCCACTGGCACGCGGACCACGCCGGTCTCGCGGGCGAGGTGCAGGCGGCGAGCGGCGCGGTCGTCCGCGTCCACCGCGCCGACGCTCCCCTGGTCGCGCAGGACCCCGACGCGCTGGCAGCGATGGCCGAACGCCAGCGCGACCTGCTCGCGGCGTGGGGGATGCCCGAGTCGTCGCAGGAGGAACTGCTCGGGTTCCTCGACGGCGAGTCGACGATCGCCGGCGACCCACCCGAGGTCGAACCGTTCGAGGCGGGAGCGACCGTCGAGGCGGGCGACCGCGAACTC
Organism: Halomarina pelagica; assembly: GCF_024228315.1. Classification (NCBI taxonomy): domain Archaea; kingdom Methanobacteriati; phylum Methanobacteriota; class Halobacteria; order Halobacteriales; family Natronomonadaceae; genus Halomarina; species Halomarina pelagica. The sequence goes on along the minus strand of NZ_CP100454.1, from coordinate 3,371,812 downwards.
ACCGCGGTCCACCTGCCGGGGCACACGGAGGGACTCTGCGGGTTCGCCTCCCCGAGCGACTATCGCGCGCCGTCCGGCGCGACCGGCGCGGAGCTGTTCAGCGGCGACGCGCTCCTCCCCTACTACACGCCGAACGTCGGCGGTGCCGACGTCCGCGTCGAACGGCCGCTCGAGCGGTATCTCGACACGCTCTCCTCGATCGTAGACGCCGGGTACGCCCGCGCGTGGCCGGGGCACCGCGGACCCATCGTCGATCCGGCGGGTCGCGCCGCGGACATCGTCGCTCACCACCGCGAGCGAACCGACCGCGTCCTCGGCGTCCTGGCGGAACACGGGCCGGCTGACGCGTGGACCGTCAGCGCCCACCTCTTCGGCGAACTCAGGAGCATCCACATCCTCCACGGCCCCGGCGAGGCCTACGCGCACCTCGAGCACCTGGAGGCCGCCGGGGTCGTCGAGAACACGCCCGAGGGGTACGTCGTCGCGGACCGCGAGGCGGATCTCGACGCGCTCTTCCCCGGGATCGCCGGAGCGGACGGTCACCCCGATCCGAGCGCCTGACTCGAGTCAGATACTCGAACGATCGCGTGAATCGCCGGCGGGTCTCGGTCGCCGACGAAGAATCGAGCCGGTAGCGACCGGCACGCTACGCGAGCGATTCCGCAGCGTCGCGCCCCGCACGGCAAAGTATCAGCGTCAGCTTCAGAAGTTGAAACCGGACGTATACCTTGATATACTCGTAACCATTAATGAGATCATGGCTGTCAGGTCAGGAGAACAAGATGGATCCGGGCGCGGTGCGGGCGTCGTCGAGGGACGTGCGACGATCGACTGGGCGTCGACCGAACCGGTGGTCGAGGCGGTCATCGACGCGCTCGTCGACGCGACCGGTACGGACGCGGTCGACCTCGACCCGCTGTTCGAGTACGTCGATCCCGACGCGCTGACGGCGCTGTTCCGTCCCGCGTCGAACGGGACGCTCCCGGCGGTGACCGCGGTGCGGTTCGGGTACGGGGAGTACGCCGTCACCGTCGCGCGCGACGGCGACGTCGTCGTGATCGGGGACTGAACGGCCGGTCCGGTCCGATCTGATCCGATCCACGTTCACCCGACGGACAGCGCCATCCCGTACTGGTCGTCGCGGAGTCGCTCGAACCCGAAGCGCTCGTAATAGCCCTCCACGTCCGCGACGAGGGTGACGTACGCCGAGGCGGGAGCGCGCTCTTCGAGGTACGCGAGCAGCGCCCTCACGACGCGCGATCCCAGCCCTCGGCGCTGGTGGTCCGGATCGACCGCCACGTCGACCACCTGGTAGAAACAGCCGTCGTCGCCGACCAATCGCCCCATCCCGACCAGGTCGCCGTCCCGCCGGATCGTCACCGCGTGCACGCCGTTCGGCAGCCCCCGCTCCGCGGCGGCGACGGTGCGCGCGCCCATCCCGGCGCGCTCGCGGAGCGCGACGTACTCCTCGGCGGTCGGCGGTTCCTCGCGGAGTTCGTAGGTCACGCCGGCGCTTCGAACACCCGAACCATAGCCGCGCCGGTTCTGCGGTCCCGAGACACGCGACTCGACTAGACCCGACCGTAGCGGCATCGAACTCGGCGGTTAGAATGGACGATCGGCGGGCGCGAGCCGTGGATGGGCACGGTGAACCTCGCGTCCGCCGACTGGCACGAGAGGGGTCGGATGGCACACGATTCCGTTGTGAACCCCTCACTCACCCACTGCAGGTTGTGGGGTATAGGACTGTTGCCAGCAAGAGCCGGTGACCGTGGTTGTGACTGTCTCTCGACGTTGCACTGCGTTCTCGGTTCCGCCGTCGCTCGACCGTGAGATCACGCCGAGACGCCCTGCTGGGTCGCCGTCCTCCCGCGCGGGCGGCGGCTCGTCCGCTTCGAATCCCGCACGGTTCGCTGTTGGCCTCACTGCGTTCGGCACAACAGCGGGCGTGACGGGACTGAGCGAACGCGGAGCGTTCGCGAGGGTCGTCACGCTCGCGAGCGAGCGCAGTGAGCGAGCGGGCGTGACGGGATTCGAACCGGAGGAAGACGGTCGTCCTCGCTTCGCTCGGACGCTGCGACTTCCAGGGTTCGAATCCCTAGTGCCGTGGCTCTCGCTCACGTCCGTTCGCGAGAAGCCACGGGCGTGACGGGATTCGAACCCGCGATCGAGAGGTTAGGAACCTCTCGCCCTGTCCACTAGGCCACACGCCCCAAGAGACGTTCCCCGGGGAGAGAAAAATCAGTTCTGTTTCTCGGTTTCCGTCTCCGCTTCCGTCTCGGTCACCGTCTCCGACGTGGTCGCGGTCGTGGTCGTGGCGTCTTCGTCCTCGTCGGACCCCGTGACCGACTCGGTGCCCTTCTCGCGCATCTCCTGGAGTTCCTGTTCGACCTCCTCGCGACCCTTCTGGAACTCGCCCATCGCCTGCCCGCTGGATCGCGCAAGCTTCGGGAGCTTGTTCGCCCCGAAGAGGACGACGATGATGAGCAGGAGGATCAGGAGTTCTGGCCCGCCCGGAAGTCCAGGGAACAGCGGTACTGCGGTGGTTGCCATGTCTACTGTCCTTTACGAACTGCCGATTATAGGCCTTTTGCTCGGAACGAGTCGTTGGGGCTTATGTAGTTCACTCTCCAACACCGACACGCAATGGTCGACGTAGGAGACACTGCACCCGACTTCACCGCACCCCTCGCGACCGGCGAGGACATCGAGTCGTTCACCCTCTCGGAGGCGCTCGAGGACGGACCCGTCGTCCTCGCGTTCTTCCCCGGCGCGTTCACGAGCGTCTGCTCGCACGAGATGGCGACCTTCCGCGACCGCCTGGAGGCGTTCTCCGAGGCGGACGCCCAGCTGTACGGCGTGAGCGTCGACTCGCCGTTCGCGCTCAACGCCTTCCACGACGAACTCGACCTCACCTTCCCGCTGATCAGCGACGCCAACGACGAACTCATCGACCGCTACGACGTCTCGATGGACTTCGCGGACCTCGGCGTCGAGGACGTGGCGAAGCGCGCGGTGTTCGTCGTCGATTCCGACGGCGAGGTCACCTACGCCTGGGTCAGCGACGATCCGGGCGTCGAACCGGACTACGACGAGGTCGAGGACGCCGCGGCCGCCGCGTAGGTCCGTCGGCCACCGGGGCGATCCGCCGATAGCCAAAGCCATTTTCTCGCGGCCGTCTAGGTCCTCACACATGAGCACGGCAGATCGCGGAAACGGCGGGCGGACCTACGATCCCGACGCCCAGCACGCGTTCCCCGACGAGCGCCTGAACGAGGTCCTCGCGTACGTCGATCGCGACGAGGAGATCCAGACGTACCTCGACGCGCAGAACGTCAACCCCGTCGACCGCAAGGGGTACAACGATCACGGGCGCAAGCACATCGGCATCGTCCGCAACCGGGCGCTCTGTCTCTACGACCTGCTGAAGGCGGGCGGCGTCGAGTTCAACGGCGCGCGCCAGCAGGGCTTAGACGAGGCCGACGAGGCGGTCATCATCGCGCTCGCCGCCGAACTACACGACATCGGTCACGTCGTCCACCGCGACGAACACCCCTACTACTCCATCCCGCTCGCGGCGGACGTCCTCGACCGGATCCTCCCGGAGTTCTACGACCTCGCCGACTGCGTCCGCGTGAAGGGGGAGGTGCTCCACGCGATCCTCTGTCACCACACCGAGGAACAGCCGCTCACGCGCGAGGCGGGCGTCGTCCGCGTCGCCGACGCGCTCGACATGGAGCGCGGCCGCTCGCGCATCCCCTACGAGAAGGGCGGGCGCGGCATCAACACCCTCTCCAGTCAGGCCATCCAGACGGTCACCCTGCGCGAGGGCGACAGCTACCCCGTGCTCGTGGAGATCGAGATGACCGACGCGGCCGGCGTCTACCAGGTGGACGAACTCCTGAAGTCGAAGCTCCACGACTCGCTCATCGAGAACGACATCCGCATCGTCGCCATCAACGTCCGCGAGGGCGACGATCAGCTCATCGAGCGGATCGAACTCTGAGATCCGCGGCCAGGCGACGGTTCCCCGTACCGGCACAGAGCCGGTCACCGCGCGTCTCGACCCGTCACCGCGCGCGGTCCCCCGATCGTGCGGCCGCCCTCTCCCGGTCGTCCCGTGTCGACTGTTCGCACGCTCCGATACCCCACGGGAGTGCGTTTCACTCACCTCCGGGAATGATGAGTTTAAGCGGATCGATCCCCGAGTTGCGTACATCGTGTCCGGAGGCTCGCTGAGCGTACTTCGCGATCGGGAGTTTCTCGCGCTGAGTGGAACCGCCTTCGCCCGCGCGCAGGCGTACTCGACCGTCGCCATCGCGCTGGCGCTCTACGCCGACCGGTTCCACACGACCAGCACCGTCGAGGGGCTGTTCGGGACGGCGTTCGCACTCGCTCAGCTCTTCATCGTCCTCCCGCTCGGGCGCAAGGTCGACACCGGCAACGCGAAGCGCTACCTCCTGGCGGGGCTGGCGCTCAACGTCGTCGTCTTCGTCGGGTTCTGGCTCGTCGACGGCGTGACCGACGTTATCCTCGTGAGGGTTCTACAGGGGGTGAGCGCGAGCCTGCTGTGGATCACCGGGACGACCGTCGTCGGCGAGATCAGCCCCGAGGGCGAGAGCGGTCAGTGGCTCGGCACCTACAACCAGGTCGGCGCGTTCTCCTCGCTCGCGGGGGACCTCCTCGGCGGCTACCTGCTCGCAGTCTACGGCTTCGGCGTGACGTACGCCGCGCTCACCGTCGTCTCGATGGGGGCGTTCGTCCTGCTCTACTCGTTCCTGCGTGACGACCCGGGCGGTCGGACCGACCCCGAGGAGGCGACCGGGCTGGAGACCGTCAGGCGACTCGCGAGTCGGTCGGCCATCCGCGCGCTGGTGGTCTTTCGCTTCGGCCTCTCGTTCGGCAAGATGGCGGTCCTGCTCTTCCTGCCCATCTACGCGCACAACGCGTTCGGGATGAGCCCGTTCGCCGTCGGCGGCATCCTCGCCGGCGGAAAGATCGCGAAGGGACTCACCCAGGGGTTCGTCGGCGGGCTCACCGACCGCGTCGGCGATAAACACCGGTTCGTGTTCGTCGGGGCGCTGCTGTACGCGGTCGGCGCGATGGTCATCCCGCTGGCGGGCTACGCGGAGAGCGTCCTCCCCAGCGTCACGGTCGCCGGGCGGGGGCTCTCGCCCGCGTTCTTCGTCCTGTTCGTCGCCTACGCGATCTGTGGCGTCGCCGACAGCATCCGCCTCCCCGCGAGCATGGCGCTGTTCGTCGAGGAGGGCCAGCACTTCGACGCCGTCGCGGCGAGCATGTCGCTGCGTTCCATCGCGTGGAAGGTCGGGCAGGTCGCCGGCCCCGTGACCGTCGGCGTCATCTGGGACGCGACGGGCGTCCTCACCGCGTTCGCGACCGCGGCGGGGCTGATCGCCCTCGCCAGCGTCGTCTTCGTGCTCATGTACGCCGTCGATCCCGATCCGGCGGGAACGCCGACGTGCGCGGATTGAGCGGCCCCCTGACCGCGGGACCGTGGCGTGTCACCCGATCGCGTCGATCACCCACGCCACGACGCCGATCCCCATGAGCGCGATCCCGACGAGCGACGTGGCCGGCTCGGGGAAGAGAAACAGCGCCAGGCCGACGACGAGGACCAGCGAGATCGCCCCCTCGTCGAGCCAGCCGCCGTCGTCGTCCCGGCCGACCGTCTCCCCGTCGCCCTCCCGATCCGTGTACGCCCTGTCGTCGCCGAAGAAGGCCGGCGGCCACCCCCACGAGATCGCGGGATACGGGAACCGGGAGCGCGGTTCGTCCCCGGGCGACTCGTCTCCCTCGCGGTCGTACGGCTCGTCGCGAGCGCGCTCGTCCCTCATACGTCCGACGAGGCCCGCCAGCCGGTTAGGTCTTGGCCGACCGGACGACGACTGTCACGCTCGACGAGACGACGCGGACGAGCGCCGATACCACCGATGCATCGCTCCGCCGAGCGGTCGCGAACCGTGACGCGTGGTGACAGATCGAACCGTAACGAAAATCTTTACACGAAAATGAGTAAATCTTTTCAACTACAGCGGCCTCCCTTCCGTTGACGATGGCACACGGCAATCGACAGACAGCGATAGCACAGGCTGAGGTGAAGGGATGATGTGGCAGGACCTGATCTTCCTGGCGGGGAGCGTCTTCTCGTTGTTCGTCCTCGTTCCCACCCTTCGGGACTCGATGGCGAACGTCCCGCTCGGGACGAGCGCACCGTCGGCGACGATCGGCGTGATCTACGGCCTGACGTTCCTCTCGCTCGGGATGACCCTCTCGGCGGCCGGGTCGCTCCTGACCGGGGTGATGTGGAGCCTCATCGCCGCGCTCCGGTCGCCCCACCCGCTCGATCACCGGTTCGGCTCGCGTTCGAGTCGAACGGACGGCGAGCAGTCGTCCGGCGGGTCCGCCGCTCCGCACGCCGACTGATCGCTCCGCGGTCAGGGACTCGGGGATCGAACGTCGGAGACGTAGGCCGTGAGGTCGGTCGTGGTGATCATCCCGATGACGCCCTCGACCTCGTCGACCACGGGCAGGTGGTGAAACCCGTGTTCGAGCATCACGTCCGCGGCCTCGGCGACGGGCGTCTGCGCCGAGGTGGTGACCACGTCGGTGGTCATGTACCGCGAGACCGGCGTCTGGGCCTTCGGGTGGCTCTCGGCGACGATCCGGACGAAGTCGGTGGTCGTGAGGATCCCCTGGAGGTGGTTGTCCTCGTCGGTGACGAGGACCGATCCGATCCCGTTCGAGAGTATCAACTGGGCCGCCTCCTCCACGAGCGTATCCGGCGAGACGGCGTACGTAGTGGAGGACATCAGCTGCGCGACGAAAACGTCGTCCATGCGTGACGGTGTCACGGCGGAACCATAGGTGTTGTCATCGAGACGGTTCGTGAGTCGCCCGTGACCGACGAGGCGTCACAGCGAAGGTGTCCGTGAACCGATCACGGGTCGCCTCGTTCCTCGGTCGGTCGGCTCGGCCGGTACGACAGCAGGTGCGACTCGTCGAGGGCGGTCTGTTGGGGACCGTATCCGTCGAGCGCGACGACGTCCCGCTCCTGATCGTAGGCGACGACGCCCACGTCCACCAGTGCGGGGACGTGCACGTCGTAGAGATCGTCGTAGTGCTCGAGGACGACGTCGGGCGAGACGTCGGAGAGGGGGCGGTCGTGTTCACGAACGGCCACTTCGTCGGCGAGATCCGCGAGCGTCAACGAGACGTGCTCGCGCAGGGCGACCATGACGTAGTACCGCGTCGGATAGATGTCTCCGAGGGCCTCGCGCCCTGCGTTCTCGGGGGTCGTCATCGCCGTTCCGTGACGACGTCGCCGCGCGGACGAGCGCGGGCGAGCAGCAGGTACGGCCGCAGCTGGTCGGTCGCCGGCGGGGGGTCCCGCGCCACCAGGTGGTCCGCGACCTCCCGAAGCGGGATCGAACCGTCGGCGGTCAGCACGTATTCGAGGACTCGCCGTCGAGGAGCGGCGGCCAGAACGTCGAACAGAGTGGAGGTAGCGAGCTTCTCGTCGTCGGGACGGGCGCGTCCGCGGGAGAGTCGGGCGTCGGGTTCCTCTCGGTCAGATCTACGGGTCCGTTCTCTGGTCATCGTCCACCACTACGAGAATCGCAGTACGATCGTAAAAGGATTCTGTGTTATCCTCACGGTTCTGTTACCATATGGCGAAATTACCTGGGGGATCGGAAAAACATCTCGAATTTCGGCGCCGACTCCCGATGCTACCGAGACGTTCGAGCCTCGAACGCGGTCGGCGAGGGAGGAAGCAATTATTTTTCCCGTTCCACGACCGGCCAGTGGGTAGTCATGTCTCCGTACGACCTGGACGAGGTCGACAAGCAGATTCTCACGTACATCCAGGAGGACGCCCGCTTCACCGCGACGGGGCTCGCAGAGCGGGTCGGCGTCTCTGACAACACGATTCACCACCGGCTGGACGACCTCGAAGAGGCGGGCGTCATCACGGGCTACCGGACCACGCTCGACCCCGACGAGATCGGGTTGTCGCTCTACTTCCTGTTCGTCTGCACGGTCCCGATCAGTCGCCGCGCCGAGGTCGCCGCGCAGGTTCGGGACTTCCCCGAGGTCGTGGAGGTCACCGAACTCATGACCGGCCAACGTAACCTCCTGGTCAAAGTGGTGGGGGCAGAGGACGAGGACATCACGCACCTGGCGACGCGACTCGACGAACTCGACCTCGAGATCGACGACGAGAACATGATCCGCGCCGAGTACAGTCGGCCGCTCGAGGTCGTCGAACTCGGCTGAATTTCGTCGCTCGCGACGGAAGTGCGCCGACCGGGATTCGAACCACGCCGCGACGGTCCTGCTCGCTCGCCTCGCTCCCTGCGCGGGCTGCGACTCGTCTACTTCGAACCGCCGGCGGAGTGCCCTCGCTCGTCACGTCCGTCCCTCGCAGAATGCACCGACCGGGATTCGAACCCGGGCTATGGGCTTGGAAGGCCCATGTCCTACCACTAGACTATCGGTGCCCGCGTCCGACGGCCGCGGACGGCCCGTCGAGGGGTAGTGGCTCCTTTCGCGGCTCGCGTTAAGGGCGTTTCCCTTCCGCGGCGATCGCTTCGGGGGGGCGGTCCGCCCACCGCGCGGTCAGCCAGCCGAGGAACGTCGCGACGTCGTCCGGGTCGCCGAGGCGCGCGGCGGCGGCCGTCTCGGGCGGCGAGCCGACGACGACGCCGATGCCGTCGTCCGCGAGGACCCGGAAGGCGTCCTCGTCTGAGGTGTCGTCGCCGACGTAGATCGCCAGCCACCCCTCGCCGACCTCGTCCGCGAGTAGCGAGACGATCCGCCCCTTCCCCCAGGGTATCCGCGGGCGGATCTCGAAGACCGCCTTGCCGTCGGTCACGCGGAGCGACTCGTCGGCGGCGACGGCCGAGACGACCTCCTCGATGGCGGGAATCGCGGCGTCGGCGGCGTCGCGGTAGTGCACCGTCGCGGTCACGCCCTTGTCCTCCACCCGGCAGCCCGGAATCGTCCCCAGGCGCGCGTGGATGTCGCGGCAGGCGCGACGAATCGCCGGCCGCGCCGCCGACGCGAGCGGGTGGACCGTGAGGTCCCCGTCGCGTTCGAGTTCCAGGCCGTGGTTGCCGGCGTAGACGAGGCCGTCGAGGCCGACGCGCTCGCGAACGTCGGTGAGGGCGCGCCCGCTGACGACGGCGATCCGGACGCCGTCGAGCGCGTCGAGCGCGCGTACGCGCTTGCGCGTCGTCGCGGGGATCGCGGCCTCCTCGGGCCGCGGGACGATGGGCGCGAGCGTCCCGTCGAAGTCGAGACAGAGGAGGAGGCCGTCTGCGTCCGCCAGGCGATCGGCCACGGCGTCGGCGACGTCCCACAGCGACGGTACCTGCGGACCCGATCCGTCGGCCGACCCCGACCCGTCGGTCGGCGGCGAGCCGTCGGCCGATGCCGATTCGTCGGCCGATGGCGGCTGGTCAGTCATCATCGAAGGCGGAGGCGAGGCGCGATTCCGACTCGATCTCGTTCATCGTCTCGAAGACGGCGTCCATCCACCACGACAGGTCGTACTCCCGGACGTGTCGGCGGAGGCGGGTCATCCGCCGACGGCGGTCGGTCGGCGCGAGCGTCAGCGCCGTCCTGATCGACTCCGCGAACTCGTCCGTGTCGAGCGGGTCCGTGGTGAGGGCGTTCTCGGCGAACGTCGGTTCGTCGTGCGCCCCCGCGTGGCGACTGAGGACGAGCACGCCGTCGAGGTCGTGCTGCGCCGCGACGTACTCCTTGGCGACGAGGTTCATGCCGTCGCGGATGGAACTCACGAGCGCGACGTCCGCGTTCCGGTAGAGACCGGCGAGGGCCTCCTCGGAGAGTCGCTCGGAGAGCGAGACGACCGGTCGCCAGTCGTCGGTCCCGAACCGTCCGTTCAGTCGCTCGACGGCCTCCTCGATCCGCTCCTGGTACTCCTGGTAGTCCCGGATGCCGGTGCGCGTCTCGGTTCCCTTCTGGACGTAGGTGAACCGACCGCGCCACTCCGGGTGGTCCTCCCAGAGCCGTTCCAGCGCGTCGAAGCGCTCGAGGATGCCCTTCGCGTAGTCGAGGCGATCCACGCCGAGGACGAGCTGTCGCTCGGGAGTGACGAGGTCGTGCTCGCCGGCGAACTCCCACCAGAAGTTCGTCGCCTCCTCGGAGGCGCTTTGACGGTCGATGCGTTCCGCGTCGACGCCCATCGGGAACGACCGGACGAGCGTCCGGCGGCCGTCGTAGTGAACCGCGCCGGTCTCCCGGTCGACGGCGGCGTCCTCCAGCAACTCCTCGACGCTGTCGAGGAAGTTCTCGACGTATCGGTCGACGTGGAAGCCGACGAGGTCGTTCGCCAGCAGTCCGTCGAGCAGGTCCCGGCGCTGGGGGCAGGCCTCGAACACGTCCGCGCCCGGCCAGGGGATGTGCCAGAAGTGCGCGAGTACCGCCTCGGACCGACCGCGGTCGCGGAGCAGCCGCGGCGCGAGCGCCAGGTGGTAGTCGTGGAACCAGACCCACGATCGCTCCTCGCCGCACTGTTCTGCGACCGCGTCGGCGAAGCGCTCGTTCACCGCGCCGTAGGTGTCCCAGAAGCGCTCAGAGAAGCGGGCCTTCGTGAGCGCGGAGTGACACAGCGGCCAGAGGCCGCGGTTGCTGTACCCGTAGTAGTACTCGTCGACGGCCTCGTCGTCGAGCCAGATCCGTCGAAGCGTGTAGGAGGGATCCTCGGGCGGGACGACGACGCAGTCGTCCTCGTCTGCGACCTCGGGGTCGGCCTCGCCGTCCCCCCACGCGACCCACGTCCCCTCCGTGGATTGCATGACGGGGTCGAGCCCGGCGGTCAGCCCGCCGGTGGGTCGCTCGACCACGACGTCGCGTCGATCGGAGTCGGGGTCGAACTCGTGGCGGTACGGCTGTCGGTTCGACACCACCACGAGGTTCACCCCGTCGAGCGAGTCGGTCGTCGCGCTGTTCGGCTCCTCTGCGGTGTCGGTATCAGGTACCTGCATCGCTCTCGCGGCCTCAGTGCTCCATCCCGATCCAGCGGGACGACGGACGGCCCGTGCGGATCGGACGCCGACCGGACGGGACGCTCGCCATCGCTCCCTGGCCGTCGAACTGCCGGAACACCAGCGGGAGGCGCTCGAGCACCCGGTCGATCGTCGGCGCGGTACAGAACGTCGTCGTGTTCCGCATGTCGGGGAAACCGTGCTCCACCGTGCCCTTCCACATGTCGGCCTCTCCGAGGACGTGGTGGTCGGCACGACAGCGCTCCACGGTGACGACGACCGGCTCCGTCTCGTGACGGAAACGGAGCCGTTCCCCGTGCGGGTCTGCCTCACTCATCCACCCCGGCGGCGGATCGATGTGGGCAAGCGGGTCTGCCATGGGTGTTCGAACACAGCGTAGGATCGAAGGTTCCACTTCTGCCTGCCCCTGCCTGATTGATAAGTAGGGTGTGATCCTCCCTCTCGTCCGGTGAGTATCGCGGTGTACGACCTGTCTATACCGTCGATAGCACGGATTCCGGTTCGGCGACGGTGACCTCGGACGCCTGAACGACCGACCGGGGAACACGGTCGCGAACGCGATCCGTCCGTTACGGTCGGTGGCGGGGACCGGCGACGACGGCGTAGCAGTTCCCCTCGCTCTCGTAGCACCGTTCGACGGCGAGCGCGCTCTCGCGCACGTCCCGCTCGAACTCCGCCGGGTCGTAGACGTGGTAGTATCGCTCGACCACCTCGCCGTCGGGGAGCGTCCAGCCGACCGTCGTGTCGAACCCCTCCGTCGCGTCGAACGCGGAGTGCGTGACGCTCCAGACGCTCACGAGCGCTCGCGCGCCGGGCGCGAGCACGCGCGCGAGGTCGTCGAGGCTGGCCCGGCGGAGCGCCCTCGACGGCAGGTGGTGCAACGCCGCGACGTACACCGCCAGGTCGACGCCGTCGGTCCGGAGCGGGAGGGTCGACGCGTCGCCCTGCACGAGGTGGAGCGCGAAGTCCCGGGCCGCCGCCCGGTCGCGCGCGGTCGCCAGCGCGCCGCGACTCAGGTCCACGCCGACGACGCGCGTCGCGCGCTCCGCGAGCAGTTCCGCGTGCCGCCCGTTCCCGCACCCCAGGTCGAGCGCGGTCCCCGCGTCCTCCGCCCCCTCGACGAACGCCTCGACCTCGGGCCAGGCGTACTCGCGGGTCTGCGCGAAGTGCGACGCGATGCGGTCGTAGGTCTCCCGCACGGTCCGGCGATCGGTCATCCTCGTCTCCGACGACGGCGTCGGTCGGAATGTACTCTCCGATGGGCGGAAGCAGGGAGCGCGACTGGGGAATCGGGGATAAATGGCTTCGAGCGCACAGATAGTATAGCCAGCTAAGATTGATAAGATCAGTTAGAGGATACGTTTGCCGAGCGCGCTCGCCGCGAGTTCGACCGCGAGTTCGGCGGTGCGGTTGTGGTGGTCGAGGATGGGGTTCACCTCGACGACCTCGAGCGAGCGCAGGTCGCGCTGCGCGACGACCTCCATCGCGGCGTGGGCCTCGCGGTAGGTGACGCCGCCGCGGACGGGCGTGCCGACGCCGGGGGCCTCGTCCGGGTCGAGCCAGTCGAGGTCGAGGCTGACGTGGACGCCGTCGGTCCCGCGCCCGGCGATGTCGAGCGCCTCGTGGGTCACGTCGATGACGCCGCGCTCGTCGATGTCGGTCATCGTGAACACGGTGGCGTCGGACTCGGTCAGCGCCTCGCGTTCGGCGTCGTCGAGGCTGCGGACGCCGACGAGGGCGACGTTCGCGGGATCGAGTGGCGCGGCGTGCGCCCACCCGGCGTCGGCGAACGACCCCTCGCCGAGGAGGGCCGCGACGGGCATCCCGTGGACGTTCCCGCTCGGCGAGGTGGCGGGGGTGTTGAAGTCGCCGTGGGCGTCGAACCAGACGACGCCCACGTCGGCGTCGCGGGCGCTCCCGTTGACGCTCCCGATGGCGATGGAGTGGTCGCCGCCGAGCACGAGCGGGAACGCCCCCGCCTCGAGCGCGGCGGCCACCTCGTCGGCGAGGCGGACGCAGACCTCCTCAACCTCCGCGAGGTACTTCGCGCGTCCGCCCTCCGGCGAGGCGTCCGGGTCCCCCTGCTCCGGGTGGACGACCGGCAGGTCGCCGGCGTCGGTGCAGGGTCGGGAGAGCGAGCCGAGGGTCTCCGCGAGGCCGGCGTAGCGGATCGCGGAGGGGCCCATGTCCACGCCGCGTCGGTCCGCGCCGAGGTCCATCGGCGCGCCGATGACGGTGACGGGTCGTGACATGGCGAGGGGTACTCAGTCGGGCGGTTTAGTGAACTCGGTTCGGTCGTCCGGTCGTACGGTCGGATCGTCGGACCGTCGGACTGGCCGGGGCGCGTCGGGCCCGGTCGGATCCGTCGTCCCGGTCGGGTTCCGCCCCGGGACGAACGCGAGCACGAACGACTATACCTCCCCGTCGAGGGAGTGTCCGTACATGCGGCTGATAAAGCTGGTCGTCCCGCGGACCAGGTGCGACGAGGCGGTGTCCGTTCTGGAGGGGGAGAACGTGGACTTCGTGCTCACGCGCGACGCCAGCGCGGACGGCGAGACGGCGCTGCTCGAGTTCCCGCTCCCGACGCAGGCGGTGGAGTTCGTCCTGGGGGAACTCCGCGAGGCCGGGTTCGACGACGGGCAGTACACCGTCATCGCCAGCGCCGAGACGGCGAAGACCACCCACTTCGAGGAACTCGAGGACCGCTTCGTCGCGGGCGTCGAGGAGGACGACGCCGTCGCGACCGAGGAGATCCGCGCGAAGGCCCTCGACATGCACCGCAACGCGCTCACCTACTACTCGATGACGGTGTTCAGCGCCATCGTCGCCGCCGCGGGCCTCCTGCTCGACTCGCCCGCGGTCGTGGTGGGCGCGATGGTCATCGCGCCGCAGGTGGGATCGGCGATGACCGCGAGCGTCGGCATGGCGCTCGACGACCGCCGGATGACGTGGCTGGGGTTGAAGTCCCAGGCGCTCGGTCTCGGCCTCGCGGTCGTCGCCGCCCTCGCGTTCGGCTACGCGCTCAAGACCGGCGGGTTCGTCACCGCCGTCCTCGACGTCTCCACGGTGAACCAGATCTCGAAGCGCATCTCGCCGGGACTGCTCTCGCTGTCGGTCGCGGTCTGCGCGGGCGGGGCGGGGGCGTTCGGGCTCGCCACCGCGCTCCCCGTCTCGCTCGTGGGCGTGATGATCGCGGCGGCGCTCATCCCCGCCGCGGCGGCGGTCGGCATCGGCGTCGCCTGGGGGCTCCCCTCGGTCGCGATCGGCGCGCTCCTCCTGCTCGTGGTCAACGCCGTCACGGTGAACCTGGCGGGCTTTCTCGTCCTCTGGTACCTCGGCTACCGCCCCGACGGCTGGGTCGACGGCGACGGCGGCCGCTCCGCCCGGCAGTACGTCTCGCTCGTCGGCGCGCTGCTCGTCCTCCTCGCGACGTTCGCGCTCGCCGGCGGCCTGGTCGCAGAGCAGGTCGCGTACAACAACGACGTGAACGAGGGGGTGGCCGCGGTGATCGAGGGCCCGGAGTACCGGCGACTGGAGATCACGGGCGTGCGGACGGAGATCAGTTCGGTCGCGTACTTCGGCCAGCGGCCGACGGTCTCGGTGACGGTCGCGCGTCCCGCGGGCGAGTCGTACCCCCGGTTGGCGGACGCCCTCGACCGGGCGATCGAGGAGCGGACGGGACGCCCGGTCGTCGTCGACGTCCGGTTCACGGACCGCCTTCGGTCGGAGTAGGCGCGGTCACCGGTAGGGGGCGCAGACCCGGGCGACGCCCTCCTCGAAGTCGACCCGCGGCTCCCACCCGGTCGCCTCCCGCATCTTCGTGGGATCGGCCATCGTGTCGTGGACGTACACCGGCAGGGGGTTCTCGACGTACTCCGGCTCGACGTCGGTGCCGAGTTCGGCGTTGATCATGTCGATCATCTCGTTGAACGAGTAGCTCTCGCCGGTCCCCAGGTTGTAGACCCCCTGGAGGCGGTGGTCGGCGGCGAGTTCGATGCCGCGGACGACGTCGTCGACGTGGGTGAAGTCGCGGGTCTGCGAGCCGTCGCCGAAGAGGACGGGCCGCTCGCCGTTCGCGATCTGGTGGGTGAACTGGGCGACCGTGTTGGCGTACTCGCCCTTGTGCTCCTCGTTGCCGCCCTCGAACCCCTGGTAGACGGAGAAAAAGCGGAGGCCGGCACAGCGCACGTCGTAGTGGTTGTAGAAGTACTCGCCGTAGCGTTCGCGGGCGAGCTTCGACGCCTCGTAGCCCGTGCGGGCCTCGACGGGCATCGACTCCGGCGAGGGTTCGGTGCGCGAGCCGTAGATGGAGGAGGTGGAGGCGTAGACGACCGTGTCACAGCCGTCGTGACGGGCCTGATCGACGGTGTTGACGAACCCCTCGACGTTCACCCGCGCGCCGACGCGGGGGTTCTCCTCGTGCATCTTGTACGAGGAGAGGGCGGCGAGGTGAAACACGACGTCCACGTCGGTGGGGAGGTCGTCGTCGAGGACGCTCGCCTCGACGAACGTCACGGCGTCGTCGAGGTTGTCGGGCGTGCCGAGGTAGAGGTCGTCCACGGCGACGACGTCGTTCGACGCCGCGAGGTGGTTGGCGAGGTTCGACCCGATGAATCCGGCACCGCCCGTCACGAGGACTCGTTTGCCTTCCATACTCACTCTCCCAGGGGCGGGATACTAAGCGATACCGCCTCGCCCCGACTCACCGTCGGACTTATTGCGGGTAGTTTCAAATGATAAGCCATGTCATCAATCGAACTCACCTCGAGCCAGCGTGAGATCCTCCAGGAACTCATCAACCTCTATGGGGTCTCGGAGCGGGCGGTAAAGGGCGAGGACATCGCGGCGAAGGTAGACCGCAACCCGGGCACCATCCGCAACCAGATGCAGAGCCTCAAGGCGCTCCAGCTGGTCGAGGGCGTCCCGGGACCGAAAGGGGGGTACAAACCGACCGCGACCGCCTACGAGGCGCTCGAACTCGAACAGCTCGACGAACCGGCGGACGTCCCCTTCTACCACAACGGCGAGCGCGTCCCGGACGCGAACGTCCAGGAGATCGACCTGACGAGCGTCCACCACCCCGAACTCTGTCGCGCCGAGATCCGCCTGCACGGCTCCATCAAAGACTTCCACGAGGGCGACACCGTCGTCGTCGGTCCGACCCCCCGCTCGAAGCTCCGCATCGAGGGCGTCCTCGACGGGAAGGACGACACGAACAACGTCCTCATCGTCTCGACGACGGGCATGGAAGCGCCCTCCGGCGAGGAAGCGCCCGAGCACTGATCCGCGCGGCTCCGTAACGCCTCTGTTCTCGCCCGCTCTGTCGCCGGCTCCGGATCGATCGATCACACCGTCGATTTGCGATAAAATGCCACGATACGGACGCTCACGACCGTTCCAAAGCCTTTGTATCCGAGGGGGTTGCAGAGGTGGACATGACGGAAAACGTCGTCGTCCTCGGTTCCGGGTACGCCGGGGCCGGCGCGGTCAAGAGTATCGAAGAGAACCTCGGTGATCGAGTCGACCTGACGTGGATCTCCGACGTGGACCACCACCTGGTGCTCCACGAGGCCCACCGCGTCATCCGTACCCCCGCGGTCAAGGAGAAGATCGCCCTCCCCGTCGAGGAGATCAAGGCCCCCTCCACCCGGTTCATCCAGGCCGCGGTCACCGGCCTCGAGACCGACGACCGCGAGATCGAACTCGACGACGGAACGACCGTCAACTACGACTACTGCGTGGTCGCCATCGGCTCGCGAACCGCCTTCTTCGGCATCGAGGGGTTACAGGAGCACGCCCTGACCCTCAAGTCGCTCGACGACGCGCTCGAGATCCACGACGCCGTCAAGCGGGCCGCCCGCGAGGCCTCGCGCAGCGACCGCGCCCAGGTCGTCGTCGGCGGCGCGGGCCTCTCCGGCATTCAGAGCGCCGGCGAGATCGCCGAGTTCCGCGACAAGCACCGCGCGCCCATCGACATCCACCTCGTCGAGGGGCTCGACAACGTCTTCCCGCCCGGCGCGCCCGAACTACAGGAGAAGCTCGACGAGATGCTCCGCGAGCGCGACGTCAACATCATGACCGGCGAGTTCATCGGCGAGGTCGACGACGACACCGTCTACATCGGCGACGACACCGAACTCGAGTACGACGTCCTCCTCTGGACCGGCGGGATCACGGGCCGGGAGGTCGCGGAGAACGTCGACGTCGAACAGGACGAGCGCAGCCACCGCTTCACTACCCGCTCGACGTTCCAGACGAGCGACGAGCGCGTCTTTGCGCTCGGCGACACCGCGCTCGTCGAACAGCTCGACGGCGAACCCGCCCCGCCCACCGCACAGGCGGCCTGGCAGGCCGCCGAGGTCGTCGGCGAGAACGTAAAGCGCGCCGTGAACGGCCAGCCGCTCAAGCAGTGGGAGCACGTCGACAAGGGGACGCTCATCTCGGTCGGCGACGAGGCCGTCGCCTACGGCGTCAAACCCGCTAACGGCTTCTCGCTCCCCGTAAAGCTGTTCGGCGGGTTCCCCGCCGAGGCGCTCAAGAAGTCGGTCGCCTCGCGCTGGATCAACCGCGTCTCGGGTCCCGGTCGCGCCGCGAAGGCGTGGCCGGATATGTAGACGCACCTTTTTTGGCGGAGTCCTCGGCGCGGCGAAGCCGCGCCTCGAACCCCGCCAAAAAATCTGCACCAAAAAACGCCGCTCGCTCGTTTCACTCGCTCGCGGTACGACACGGAGCGCACCGCGGCTGCTGTCGGCTCGACGGGTGCCGAACGTTTGTGACATCCTCCCCGCGGTAACCGGCGGGGCTTCCCACGCCCGCACCGCAGTGCGCTGGTTTGGGAACCTCGGGTTTCCGGCCCGACGTGCCGGGGGGAGTGCCACGCCCCCGTTACTCCTATCGGGTGTCCAAGACGGACACGGCGACTCGGAGGTATCTGGTTGTTTTGTGTCGGTGTGTTGTTCGAAGGCTTACCTTTTGATGAGGCAAACACCAAGTCAACTGCCAGTTTTCGAACGGTCAGTTACGACGGGGGGCCGTCGCAACGACACTCACAGACGCGCAGTATGGGCACTCAAGCCTTTCGATTTCGCCGGTTACGACCAAAGACGGCGATTCATCCCCGCCCTCAAGGGCGGGGGTTTCTCGCCTGCAACCACATAACCGAGAACGGGATCAGGCTCCCCCGTGACCTGAGAGTCGCCGCGGGGCGCGAGCGGTTGTGCGACGTCACGCCCCGCGGAGCGGTCGCGGTGCCGACGTCGTCTGCACGCCCACGTTTTGCTGTCGTCCTCAGAACCGCTTCGCGGTTCTGATGGGCTGTCCCAAGAACGACGAAGTCGTTCTTGTGGGCATGGAAGACGCGTTGCATCTTCCACACGGCACGAGAGCGAAGCTCTCGTGAACGCCGAAAGGCGCTTCGCGCCTTTCGAGATCTCGAAGTGCCGGAGGCACTTCGACGAGTCCGCAGGAACTTCGCTCCTGCGAGATCTCGGAAGACCTCCGGTCTTCCGACGAGTCGTCGGAGCAGCTTCGCTGCTCCGAGATGACGAGAGACGCCTCTGGCGTCTCTCGGACCACGCTCACTCGGCGCTGCGCGCCTCGTTCGCTGGCAAAAGCTGGAGCAAACCCTCCTCACCCCCTCGTCGCACCTCCGGCGCTCCTCGGGGGGTCGTCACCGGAACGCGGCGCGTTCCGGTTGGCTCACGAGCGTTTCACTCTCGTGAACGTCGGTCCGCTCGTTCGCGCCTGCGGCGCTCACTCGCGGGTGCTCGACGCCACGCCCCGCGACCCCTGGCGGGGGTCGCCCGTTCGCCCGCCCCGGCCTACCCGTCGGACCGGTTCTCGTAGTCGCGCTGCTCGACCTCCTCGATCGGGTATCCGGCCTCCTGCCACGCGGTGAACCCGCCGCCGAGGTGTGCCACGTCCTCGAAGCCCATCTCGCGTAACCGCGCGGCGGCGAGCGCCGACCGGCCCGCCTCGTTACAGAACAGCACGTAGCGCCGCCCCGGGTCGAAGTAATCGCGGTAGTACTTCGTCTCCGGGTCCGCCCAGAACTCGAGCATCCCGCGCGGCGCGTGCTTCGCGCCCGGTATCGTCCCCTCGAGCCACAGCTCGCGCACGTCGCGGACGTCGACGAGCGTCACGTCCTCGTCGTCGTACGTCCCGAGGACCTCCTCGATCGAGAGGCGCTCTACGTTCCGCTCCGCCTCCTCGGCCATCCCCCACGCGGTACGGCGCAGTTCGGTCATCGCCGTGTGGTGCGGCGACGAGTGCCAAAGGTCTGTCGACGAGCCGTTCACTCAAGCGAGAGCCCGGCGTGCCAGCGGTCGGCCCCGGCCTCGGCCTTGACGGCGTCCATCCGCGCGAGAAGGTGGACCGCGAGGGAGGCGGTCTCGGCGGCCCGGTTCTCGCCCTCGACGCGGAACTCGCCGGTGGTGCGGTTAGCGTAGACCGTACACACGGCCCCCGCGCGCAGGCCGTAGACGTTCGCGAGCGTGAAGATGGCGCTCGCCTCCATCTCGAAGTTCTTCACGTTCGCGTCGCGCAGTTCCTCGAACAGATCCGTCCCCGCCCGGGAGACGTATCCCCCGAAACCGGGGCGACCCTGTCCCGCGTAGAAGGAGTCCGTCGAGGCGGTGAGGCCGACGTGGTAGTCGTAGCCGAGGCGTTCGGCGGCCGCGACGAGCGCCGTCACGACCTCCTGGTCCGCGACCGCGGGGTACGTCTCGCGGACGTACGCCGCGCTCGTCCCCTCCTGCCGGACGCCGCCGGAGGAGATGACGAGGTCGCCGATCGCCATCTCCGGCTGGATCGCGCCGCAGGAACCGACCCTGACGAAGGTGGTCGCGCCGACCGCCGCGAGTTCCTCGACGGCGATGGCCGCCGACGGACTGCCGATCCCCGTCGACGTGACGGAGATCGGCGTCCCCTCGTACTCGCCGGTGACGGTGCGGTACTCGCGGTGTGAGGCGACCTCCTCGGCGGCGTCCCAGCCGGCGACGATCTTGTCCACGCGCTCGGTGTCGCCCGGCAGGAGCACCGTCTCGGCGACGTCGCCCGGTCCAGCCTCGATGTGGTACTGCACGTCGTCTGCGTCGCTCATGCGCGACGTTCCTCGTCGGCGAACAAATAGCAGGTGGGTTACGCGCTACGAGCGCCGCCCACGGGCGGCCTCCAGCGTGTCGAGCGAGATCGTGTTCGGGAGGAGGTCGCCGAGCGCGTACTCGCGGATCGAGTCGCCCTCGTCACAGAATACCGGGAGGTCGTCCTCGCTGAACTCGGCGAGCGTCTGGCGACACATCCCACAGGGGGTGACGCCGTCGCGCGCGCCCGAGGAGACGGCGATACGCGCGAACTCGGCGTGGCCGTTCTTGACCGCCTCCGCGACGGCGACCTCCTCGGCGTGTAGCGAGTTCGAGTAGTTGGCGTTCTCGACGTTACAGCCGGTGTAGACGGTGCCGTCGGCGGTCTCGAGCGCCGCGCCGACGCGGTACTCGGAGTACGGAACGTAGGCGGCCGCGAGGGCTTCGCGGGCGCGCTCGACGAGTTCGGTCGCCTCCATGAAACGCCGTTCGCGGACTCGGGAGAAATAGCCTGTGCACGCCGCCCGCTCGTCCGCGGTCAGTCCTCGCCGGACTCGTAGTGCTCGCCCGCCGCGGCGGGGATCTTCGTGCGGCCGACCAGCGCGAGCACGACGATGACCGACACGTAGGGGATGAGTCGGACGAGCGGGTTGGGGACGCCGAACCCCCCCGACTGCAGGCGGATCTGGACGGCCTCGAGCCCCGCGAACAGCATCGTCGAGAGCAGCGCGCCGACGGGGTTGTAGTTGCCGAACAGGTAGGCGACGATGGCGATGAATCCCTTGCCGTTGACCATCGTCTGGCCGCCGCCGGTGAACTGGCCGAGGCTGAGCGCGAGGCTCGCCCCGCCCATCCCGGCGAACACCCCCGAGAGGAGCACCGCGGCGTAGCGAACCCGGTGGACGCTCACGCCCACCGTGTCGAGCGCCTTCGGGTTCTCGCCGCTCGCGCGCACCCACCGGCCGAACGGCGTGCGGTTGAGCACGTACCAGCCGACGGCGACCGAGAGGAACATGAGATACACCGTCGGCGAGGCGGTGAACAGCGCGCCGAAGAACGGGATCCCGCCCAGCGCGCGGAGCAGTTCCGGCACCGCCGGGACGCCGAGCGAGTCGATCAGCCGCGGGAGCGACGTGAACGTCGCCACCTGTGCGGTGTTGATCTGGTCGTAGATCACCTGCGAGAGGAACGGTGCGAGGCCGAGCGCGACGAGCCAGATGGCGAGCCCCGCGATGATCTGATCGGCGCGGAACTCGATGCAGACGACCGCGAACACCGCCGCGAGCAGGACGCTCGCGGCGACGCCGAGGAGGAAACCGAGCCAGACGCTCCCGGTCACGTCGACCCCGTAGATGGCCGTGAACGCCGAGACGATGAGCAATCCCTCCAGGCCGATGTTGATGACGCCGCTCTTCTCGGCGAAGATGCCGCCGACCGCCGCGAGCGCGATGGGGACGGCGAGCCGGAGCGTCGACGCCAGCGTCGACGTCCGGGTGACGATGTCGAGCAGGACGCCGGCCCACGACGTCGGAAACAGGAGGCCGACGATCGCAAACAGCGCCAGCAGGAGGCCGCCGCCGCCGGCGATGTGCGCTCGCGAGATCCCCCGCCACCCGGTCGAAGCGACGGTCTCGTTACTCATCGGACGCACCTCCGTCGCGGTCGCCGCCGTCCGTCGCGACCGGCCTCGCCGGGTCGAGATCGACGACCCGCTGGCCGACGATTCGGAAGAACTCCGGCATCGCCACGAACAGGATGATCAGCCCGCGGAGGATGCCGACGAGTTCGACCGGCACGTCGAGCGCCGTGTCGAGCTGGATGGCGAGCGTCCCGCTCTTGAGGAGGCCGAACAGGAACGCCGCCGGGATCACGCCGAGCGGGTTGTTCCCCGCGAGGATGGAGACGGTGATGCCGTCGAACCCGTAGGCGGGGATCGGCGTCTGGAAGTACCCGAAGAACATGACGGCGTAGACCATGCCGCCCACGCCGCCGAGCGCCCCCGAGAGGGTCATGCTGGAGACGATCGTGCGTTTGGCGTCCACGCCGCCGTACTCAGCCGCCTCCGGCTGGATGCCGCTCGTCCGCAGGTCGAACCCGTACGCGGTGTGGCCGAGCAGGTAGTAGATCCCGCCGACCAGCGCGAGCGCGACGAGCAGCGCGAAGATCGAGAACCGCGAGTAGCCGAACAGCGTGTCCGCGAACCCGGCGAACGCGGGGAGGTCGCGCGTCTTCGTCGCCAGTGCCTCGGGGTCCTTGAAGTGGTTCCCGACGAGGTAGAGCGCCAGCAGCGACGCGACGAAGTTCAGCATGATCGTCGTGATGACCTCGTTCGCGTCGGCGTACGCCTTCAGGATCCCCGGGATCGCCCCGTAGAGGCCGCCGAACAGCGCCCCGACGAGGAGACCGACCAGGAGGATCAGCGTCGTCGCGACGAACGTCCCGGCGGCACCGCCGACCAGCCCCGACAGGGCGGGCGCGACGGCGAGCATCGCGAGGACGGAGGCGAGACCGCCGGCGATCAGTTGCCCCTGCGTCCCGATGTTGAAGATGCCGGCGCGGAACGCCACCGCGACCGAGAGCCCCGTGAACACGAGGATCGTCGTCTCGGCGAGCGTCCGCGCGACCTTCGGATTGAGCGGGCTCCACCCGCGCTGGATCGGCGGCGCGAACTGCCCGTGTAGCGGGTCGAAGTAGGGGTTGATGGGGTTGCCGAGCGCCCCGAGGAACAGGCGGTCGTACACCCGCGCGGGGTCGTAACAGAACCCGACGCCGAAGTAGTGCACGCCCGTCCCGGGCGCGCAGGTGGTCATCCGTCCCGCCGCGAGGACGATGACGGTGCCGACGAGCATCGAGAGCAGGAGCGCCGCGGCGCTGATGAGGAACCGTTCGGTCGCAGAGGCCCGCACGAGTCGTTCGAGGGCCGCCTCGACGCGGTCGCGCGCGCTCACCGGCCCTCACCTCCGCCCGCCGTCGCCTCGTGACCCGCCCCGTCCGTCTCGCTCGTCCCGTCCGCCTCGTTCGCACCCTCCGCCTCGTCCGCCTCGTCAGCGCCGACGGACGAGGATTCGCCCGCGCCCGCTCCGTCGTCCAGGCGGACCGTCTCGCCCGCGTCGGGGCGCTCGCCCGCCATCAGCAGGCCGATCTCCTCCTCGGTGACCGTGTCGGGATCGACCACGTCCATGATCTCGCCGGCGTGCATCACCGCGAGGCGGTCGGAGAGGCCCTGTACCTCCTCCAGTTGCGAGGAGACCAGCAGGACCGCGACCCCCTCCTCGCGCAGCGCGAGCAGTCGCTCGTGGATGAACTCGGTCGAGCCGATGTCCACGCCGCGGGTCGGATGTGTGGCGATCACGAGCCGCGGATCGCGGGCGAACTCCCGCCCGACGATGAACTTCTGCTGGTTGCCGCCCGAGAGCGCCCCCGCGTTCGCGTCGGGGTTCGGCGGGCGGACGTCGTACGTCTCGATGACCGCCTCCGCGTGCGCACGGGTCCGCTCCCAGTCGATGCGTCCGCCGCGGGCGTACGGCTCTCGGTGCTGGTTACCCAGCAGGCCGTTCTCCACGAGGTCGAACTCCATCACGAGCCCGCGCTCCTGGCGGTCCTCCGGGATGTAGGCCATCCGCCCCTCGATGCGCTCGCGTCGGGACGCGTCGGTGACGTCCTCGTCGCCGAGGAGGATGCGCCCCGCGTCGGGGCGGCGCAGGCCGGTGATCGTCTCCACCAGCTCGGACTGGCCGTTGCCGTCCACGCCGGCGACGCCGAACACCTCGCCCTCGCGGACGCGGAACGACGCGTCGGCGACGGCCGGCACGCCGCGGTCGTCGGCGACCGAGACGCCGTCGACGGTCAGAACCGTCTCCCCGGGGGCGCGGGGGCGCTTCTCCACGTCGAGGAGCACCTCCCGGCCCACCATCAGCTTCGCGAGCGATTCGCGATCCGTCTCCTCGGCGGCGACCGTGCCGACGTTCCGGCCGTCCCTGAGGACGGTGATCTCGTCGGCGGCGTGCATCGCCTCCCCGAGCTTGTGGGTGATGAAGACGATCGTCTTCCCCTGCTCGGTGAGTTCCTCGAAGACCGAAAAGAGGTCCTCGACCTCCTGGGGCGTGAGCACGGCGGTGGGTTCGTCGAGGATGAGCACGTCCGCGCCGCGGTACAGCGCCTTCAGGATCTCGACGCGCTGCTGGACGCCGACGCTCACCGCCTCGACGCGCGCGTCGGGGTCCACGTCGAAGCCGTAGCGCTCGCCGAGGTCGGCGACCTCGCGGGCGGCCCGCTCGCGGTCGACGGTCAGCCCGAACCACTTGCGGGGTTCGTTCCCGAGGGTGACGTTCTCGGCGACGGTCATCGGATCGACGAGCATGAAGTGCTGGTGGATCATCCCGACGCCGGCGTCGATGGCGTCACGGGGGGAGTCGAACGTTCGCGGCTCGCCGTCGACGATCACTCGGCCCTCGTCCGGTCGGTAGAGGCCGTAGAGGACGTTCATCAGCGTGGTCTTGCCCGCTCCGTTCTCCCCGAGGAGCGCGTGGACCGTACCGCGCTCGACGGAGAGGTCGACGGCGTCGTTGGCGACGACGCCGGGGAACCGCTTCGTGATCCCGTCGAGGTGGACGGCGGTCGTCATCGTACGGGGGTGTGGGTTCGATGTCGCATCGGATCGTCGTTAGACCTTCGAGGGGTCGGTTGGGACCGTGATCGTCCCGTCGATGATCTTCTCCTGGGCGGTCTGGATCCGGGACTTGACCTCGCCCGAGATGGACCCCCCGAGTTGCTGTCCGTAGACGAGTTCGACCCCGTCGTCCTTCAGGCCGAGCGTCGTCGTCTGCCCGCCCTCGAACTCGCCGTTCACGACGGCCTCGATCGAGGTGAAGACGGCCGTGTCGACGCGCTTGACCATGCTCGCCAGGATGACGTCGGCGAAGTTCTCCTTCGTGACCGACTGGTCGCGGTCGACGCCGATGGCGAACCGCCCCTGCTCCTGGGCGGCCTGGAAGACCCCCGTCCCGGTGTTGCCGGAGGCGTGGTAGATGATGTCCGCGCCCTGGTTGTACTGGGAGAGGGCGGTCTCCTTGCCGCCGGTGGGGTCGTTGAAGCTGCCGACGTAGTTCGAGAGCACCTCGACGTCGGGGTTGGCCGCCTTCACGCCCGCCTCGTACCCGGCCTCGAAGCGACCGATGAGCGACCCCTCGACGCCGCCGACGAAGCCGACCTTCGCGTCGCCGTTCGTCTTCCCCGCGCCCGCCGAGAAGTCCGTCGTGGTGAGGAGACCGGCGAGTTGCCCCGCGAGGTACGAGCCGTCCTGCTCCTTGAAGACGTAGCTCGCGACGTTCTTCGCGTCGACCACGCTGTCGACGATCATGAACTTCTGGTCGGGGAACTCCGGCGCGGTGTTCTTCAGCGCGTCCGTCTGGAGGTAGCCGATGCAGCAGACGAGGTCGAAGTCGGGGCTCGTCGACTGGGCGTACTGCCGCTGGAACGTCGAGAAGTCCGACTCGCTGCTCGGTTCGCCCTCCTCGTACGCGACGTTCAGCTTCTTCTTCGCCTCGATGACGCCCTGCTGGGCCTGGTCGTTGAACGACCCGTCGCCGAGACCGCCGGTCGCGTACACCATCGCGATCTGCGCCGCGGCCTCCGCGGAGCCGCCGCCGGTCCCGTTGGAACCGTTGCCGCTCCCGTTTCCGCCGCCGTCGCCGTCTCCGGAGCCGCCCTCGGTCGGCCCGCCGGTACAGCCGGCGAGACCGGCCGCCGTAACGATACCCGCACCCTTGAGGAAATCACGCCTCTCCATGGCTATAGACACCTACCAAGAAACCGTGACGGATCCCGAATAAGTACATCGTTTCACCGTTCGCCCTGCCGCGTCGTCACACGCGTCATTATTTCCGAGATAGGTGTATGAATTCATTCCGACGACGCGGGTCCGGCGCGTCGTCGACTCACCCGGCGTCGGCGACGGCCCCCTCGACGGCGTCGACGACCCGATCGACGAGCGCGTCCACGTCCTCGCTCTCGGCGTAGACCCGGACGTAGGGTTCGGTGCCGCTCGGGCGGACGAGCGTCCACGCGCCGCCGAAGTCGAGGCGAACGCCGTACTCCGTCTCGACGGCCGCCTCGGGGAACGCCGTCGGCAGGCGCGCCTCCAGCAGCCGCATCGCGCCCGCCTTGCGCTCGTCGGGGCACCGGACGCTCACCTTCCGGTACGGCCGCTCGGTGACGGGGTCGCGGAGCGCGGCGAGCCCCCCCGTCAGGTCGGCCGCCGCCGCGTCGGCGACGAGCGTCGATAGCACCGCGGCGCTCGCGACGCCGTCGATCCACGGGCCGAACGCGGTGTGGACGTGCTTCCACGGTTCGCCCGCGAAGACGACGTCGCCGCCCGCGGCGCGCGCGGCCGCGATGCCCTCGTGGAGCGCGCCGAGTTTCACCCGCTCGGTGCGGCCGCCCGCGTCGGCGACGCGCTCGTCGATCCGTCCGGAGGCGTTCGGCGTCGTGACGACGACCGGGTCGGCCGCGTCGCTCGCGCGGACGTAGTGCTCGGCGAGGATCGCGAGGACGGTGTCCTCGTGGACCACCTCGCCGTCGCGCCCGACGACGACGATGCGGTCCGCGTCCCCGTCGTGGGCGAGGCCGAGGACCGGGGCCGGGCGGTCGGCGACGAACCGCCGGAGGTCGGTCAGCGTCTCCGGCGTCGGCTTGCTCGGCCGGCCCGGGAAGTGACCGTCGACGTTCGCGTTGAGCGCGACGACGTGCGCCCCGAGCGCGCGGAGCACCTGCGGTGTCGCGAGCGCGGCCATCCCGTTTCCACAGTCGACGACGATCGTCAGACCGTCGAGCGCGGGGCCGCGCTCGCGGGCGTACGCGACGACCGCCTCGCGGTAGTCCGGCAGGGGGGCGACGCTCCCGCCGTCGCCCCACTCGTCCCACGGGACGGGACCGTCGCTCGCCCCGACGCGCGCCTCGATGCGCGCCTCCCCCTCGCCGTCGTACTCCTCGCCGTCGACGAACAGCTTCAGTCCGTTGTCCGTCGGCGGGTTGTGGCTCGCGGTCACCTGCACGCCGTGGCGGCCCCGCGCGGCGAACGCGAGCGCCGGGGTCGGCACCCGCCCCGCCCGGCGGACCGTCGCCCCGGCGCTCTCGGCTCCGGCCTCGACCGCGGCGGCCAGCGCGGCCCCCGTCTCGCGGCCGTCGCGCCCGACGACGAGTTCGTCCGCCTCCCGGCCGACCGCGCGCCCCACCGCGAGCGCGAGTTCGGGGGTCACCCGATCGCGGACGTCGCCGCGGATCCCCGCGGTTCCGAACAGTTCCATGGACGTACGGCCGCACGGGAGGTACTTATCAGGTACCGTCTTCCTCCGGCCGCAACGGGGAGGCGAGCGGCCCCGGGGAGGAGAGGGAACTCCCGCGAAAAAGGCGCAGGCGCTCTCAGAGTTCGACGCCGCTGGGGATGAGGCTGTGCTGGCGGAGGAGTTCGCCGTCGAGGTCGTAGACGAGGAACGTCGACTTGTCGTAGCTGACGAGCTGTCGGTCGCCGGTCGAGATCGCGATCTGATACCGGCCGTCGTCGATGTCTGCCGCCTTCCCGTACTCGCGGGCGGCGTGCACGAGATCGAGGACCGTCCCGCCGTCGACGTTCACCTCGAAGACGTAGTCGCCGGTGATGCGATTTGTCATGGCGAAGACGCCGATCGCTTCGGGGACCATCTCCGACTCCCGGAGCCGATAGGAGACGTCGATCTGCTTCGAACCGAGCGTCGCGCCCGACTCGTCGATCAGACGGTCCTCGAACTGTCCCTCGGGACCGATGAACTCGATGTCGACCACCGGCTTCGCGCCCTCCTCGGAGCCGGGGTCGACGTCGAGGGTGAAGTAATCTCGCCTCATCTATCGTGTGGTTGGCCGTCGGGGGCCATGAACGTAACGCCGCGGGGCGATTTCGACGCTCGCCTCTCCCGGGCGTCAGCGGCCCCCACTCACTCGGAGGCGTCGGCGCGGGTCGATGCGTCGAACACGTCGACGCTCGCGACCCAGTCGCGGTCGTCGAGGCGCATCACCCGCACCCCCATCGTGTTCCGGCCCTGCTCGGACACCTCTCGGGCGTGCGTCCGCATGATCTGCCCGCCCTCGCTCATGATGACGAGGTCGTCGTCCTCGCTCACGGTCTTCAGCGCGACGACGTGGCCGTTCCGCGCGTTCGTCTTGATGTCGATGAGCCCCTTGCCGTACCGGGACTGCCTGCGGTACGCCGAGAGCGGCGTGCGCTTGCCGTACCCGTGCCAGGTCACCGTCAGCAGGTCGCGGTCGTCGGCCTCCGTCGCGCAGACGAGGCCGACGACGGCGTCGCCCTCCCAGTCGCGTCGGTCGGCGAGGTTCTCGCTCCCGACGTTCCGGTCGGTCAGTTTGATGGCGTTGACGCCGCGCGCGGTGCGGCCCATCGCCCGCGCCTCCGTCTCGTCGAAGCGGATGACCATCCCGCCCTCCGTGCCGACGATCACGTCGGACTCGCCGTCGGTGACCGCCACGTCGACGAGTTCGTCGCCCGCCTCGAGCGAGACGGCGCGGATGCCCGTCGAGAGGATGTTGTCGAACTCGCCGACCGGCGTCCGCTTGATGTAGCCGCCGCGGGTGACCATCGTGAGGAACTCGTCCTCGTCGAAGTCGTCGGTGTTGACGATGGCCGTCACCCGCTCGTCGCGGTCGAGCGAGAGGACGTTGACCGCCGACCGACCGCGGGCGGTGCGACCCATCTCGGGCAGTTCGTAGGTCTTCAGCTGGTAGACCTGCCCCGCGCTGGTGAAACAGAGGAGGTAGTCGTGCGTGCTCGCCTGGAAGACGGTGCTCACCCGGTCGCCGTCCTTCAGCCGGGTGCCGATGATGCCCTTCCCGCCGCGGTGCTGCGGGTCGAACGAGGAGAGGGGCATCCGCTTCACGTAGTCGTCCTCGGTGAGCACGACGACCATCTCCTCCTCGGGGATGAGGTCCTCGTCGGTGACGCTCCCGGTGTCCTCGACGATCGCGGTGCGCCGGTCGTCGTCGTACTTCGCCTTCACCTCGAGCAGTTCCTCCTCGATGACGCCGAGCAGTTCGGACTCGTCGCCGAGGATGGTCTCGAGGCGCTCGATCTCGGCAGTGACATCCTCGTACTCCTCGCGCAACTCGGCCGCCTCCATCGAGGTGAGGCTCCCGAGCTGCATCCGGACGATGTGCTCCGCCTGCGCCTTCGAGAACTCGAACGCCTCGCGCAGGGCGGCCTTCGCGCCGTCGCGGTCCTCCGCGTTTCGCACCAGGCCGACCACCTCGTCGACGTGTTCGAGGGCCTTCAGGCGACCCTCGAGGATGTGCGCGCGGTCCTCAGCCTCCGCGAGCAGGTGCTCGCTGCGCCGGCGGACGACCTCCCGACGGTGCTTCAGGTACTCCTCCAGCAACTGCTTCAGGTTCAGCACACGGGGCTGGCCGTCGACCAGCGCCAACGAGATGACGCCGAACGTCCGTTCGAGGTGGTGTTCGAGCAGCTGGTTTCTCACCACGTCGGCGTTCGCGCCGCGCTTCAGCTCGATCACGACGCGGATCCCCTCGCGGTCGGACTCGTCCCGCAGGTCGCTGATACCCTCGATGCGGCCGCTGTTGACGTCGTTCGCGATGCGCTCGATGCGCCGGGCCTTGTTCTCCTGGTAGGGGAGTTCCGTGACGACGATCCGGCCCTCCTCCTCGTCGACCTCCAGTTCGGCGCGCACGCGGAGCTTCCCGCGGCCGGTCTGATAGGCGTCGTAGATGCCTTGTCGGCCGACGATATTCGCCCCCGTCGGGAAGTCCGGCCCCTGCACGAACTCCATGAGGTCGCTCACCGTGCAGTCGGGGTTGTCGATGAGGTGGACGACGCCGTCGATCACCTCGCCGAGGTTGTGCGGCGGGATGTTCGTGGACATCCCGACGGCGATCCCCGACGCGCCGTTGAGCAGGAGGTTCGGCACCGCCGCCGGGAGGACCACCGGCTCCTGCAGGCGGTCGTCGTAGTTCGACTCGAAGTCGACGGTGTCCTTCTCGATGTCGCGGAGCATCTCCTCCGCGAGGGGTGCCATCCGCGCCTCCGTGTAGCGCATGGCGGCCGGCGGGTCGCCGTCGACGCTCCCGAAGTTCCCCTGGCCGTCGACGAGCGGGTAGCGGAGCGAGAACTCCTGGGCCATGCGGGCGAGCGCGTCGTAGATCGACTGGTCGCCGTGGGGGTGGTAGCTCCCCATCGTGTCCCCGACGATGTTCGAGGCCTTGCGGTGGCCCGCGTTCGAGGAGATCCCCTCCTCGTGCATCGCGTAGAGGATGCGCCGCTGGACGGGTTTCAGCCCGTCGCGAGCGTCGGGCAGCGCGCGACCGACGATGACGCTCATCGCGTAGTCGATGTACGACTGCTCCATCTCCTCCTCGACGCGGACGGCGCTCACCCGATCCGCGGCCGGCGGCTCCTCGCCCGGGAGGTCGGCGCTCATCGGCGCACCCCCGGCGTCGCTTCGATCCGTCCCATACCTGTCTCTGTCTCGGTGGTAATCGCGTCCATTGTCGTGTCTCGTCCCGTCAGATGTCTACCCACTCTGCGTCCGTGGAGTGCTCCTTGATGAACTCGCGGCGCGGTTCGACCGCGTCCCCCATCAGCACGGAGAACATGCGGTCGGCCGCGGCCGCGTCCTCGATGGTGATCTGCTTCAAGATGCGGTTCTCGGGGTCCATCGTCGTCTCCCAGAGCTGCTTCGGGTTCATCTCGCCGAGGCCCTTGAACCGCTGGACCTGGTCCGGACTCCCGCCGCAGACCTCCCTGACGACGCGCTCGCGCTCCTCCTCGGTCATCACGTCGTACGTCTCGCCCCTGTACCGGATGCGGTAGAGCGGCGGCTGGGCCGCGTAGACGTAGCCCGCGTCGAGCAGCGGCTGCATGTGCCGGTAGAGGAAGGTGAGATACAGCGTGCGGATGTGCGCGCCGTCCACGTCCGCGTCGCTCATGATGATGATCTTGTGATACCGGGCGTCCTCGATATCGAACTCCTCGCCGATCCCCGTCCCGATCGCGGTGATGAGGTTCCGGATCTTCTCGTTCTCCAGCACGCGGTCGAGGCGGTGCTTCTCGGCGTTGAGAATCTTGCCGAACAGCGGGAGGATCGCCTGGAACTCGGGGTTTCGTGCCTGTTTGGCCGACCCCCCAGCGGAGTCGCCCTCCACCACGAACAGTTCCGCCCGCTCGGGGTCGCGCGTCTGGCAGTCGGCCAGCTTGCCGGGCAGCGAGGTCGAGGAGAGGGCGCTCTTTCGCCGGGTGAGTTCCTCCGCCTTCTTCGCCGCCATCCGGGCCTTCGCCGCCTCCACCGCCTTCGAGATGATGGTCTCGGCCGTCCGCGGGTGCTCCTCCAGGTACGTCCGTAGCTCCTCGTGCATGGCGCTCTCGACGATGCCGCGGACCTCGCTGTTGCCGAGTTTCGTCTTCGTCTGCCCCTCGAACTGCGGGTCGGGGT
Source organism: Halomarina pelagica (assembly GCF_024228315.1). NCBI lineage: Archaea > Methanobacteriati > Methanobacteriota > Halobacteria > Halobacteriales > Natronomonadaceae > Halomarina > Halomarina pelagica. Next base: position 3,340,195 of record NZ_CP100454.1, on the reverse strand, counting down.
GCTTGACGGAGATGACGGCGGTGAGGCCCTCGCGGATGTCCTCGCCCTTGAGGTTGCCGTCCACGTCGTCCGCGAGGCCGTTCTTCCCGGCGTAGTCGTTGATCACGCGCGTCAGCGCCGTCTTGAACCCGGTGAGGTGGGTGCCGCCCTCGCGCGTGTTGATGTTGTTGGCGAAGGCGTGGATCGAACTCTGCACGCCGTCGGTCGCCTGCATGGCGACCTCGACCTGGATCCCCTCCTGCTCCGTGGCGAAGTAGACCACGTCGTCGTGGAGGGCCGAGCGCGTCTCGTTGAGGTACGCGACGAACTCGCGGATCCCGCCGTCGTACTTGAACGTCGCCTCCTCGCCGGAGCGCTCGTCGCGGAGCGTGATCTCGACGCCCGGGTTGAGAAAGGCGAGTTCCCGGAGCCGGGACTCGAGCGTCGTGTAGGTGAAGTCGGTCGTCTCGAAGATGGCGTCGTCCGGCCAGAAGCGGACGGTCGTGCCCGTCTCCTCGTCGGGGGCCATGTCGCGGACGCGCTGGAAGGCGTCCGGCTCGGGTTCGCCGTGGTCGAAGCGGTCCGTCCAGACCGCCCCGTCGCGGCGTACCTCGACCTCGAGCCACTTCGAGAGGGCGTTCACCACGCTCACGCCGACGCCGTGGAGGCCGCCGGAGACCTGGTAGGACTTGTTGTCGAACTTCCCGCCCGCGTGGAGCACGGTCATGATGACCTCGAGCGCGGGGAGGTCGTACTCGCTGTGCGTGTCGACTGGGATGCCGCGCCCGTCGTCGGTCACCGTCACCGAGTCGTCCTCGTGGATGGTGACCTCGATGGTGTCGCAGTAGCCGGCCAGCGCCTCGTCGATGGCGTTGTCGACGACCTCGTAGACGAGATGGTGGAGCCCGCGAGTGTCCGTCGAGCCGATGTACATGGCGGGCCGTTTCCGAACGGCCTCGAGCCCCTCGAGGACCTGGATTTGACCCGCGCTATAGTCTGATTCGTGAGACATGAACTTCTTGGCAGTCCTTAGAAGTTGCTCCTCATAAAACCCTCGCACGCGCGCGGGCGCAGTGACGCTATACTGCCATCACGTGTCACGGTTTTCGCGCGCCGACGAACCACTTTCACCTCGCTTGCGCGGAGGTTTTAAGCTGGGCTTCACAAAGAGGGAACAGGAATGACGTCATACCAGTCGGAACTCGGTGGCGGCGGTAACGTCGCCGAGGAACTGGCGAAGGGCCAGCGAGCCATCTCCATCGCCGAGTTCTTCGAGAAGAACAAGCACATGCTCGGCTTCGACAGCGGGGCGCGTGCGCTCGTCACCGCCGTCAAGGAGGCCGTCGACAACGCCCTCGACGCCACGGAGGAGGCAGACATCCTCCCCGACATCTACGTCGAGATCGCGGAGGCCGGCGACTACTACCGGCTCGTCATCGAGGACAACGGTCCCGGCATCACCCGCGAACAGATCCCCAAGGTGTTCGGGAAACTGCTGTACGGCTCGCGGTTCCACGTACGCGAGCAGAACCGCGGACAACAGGGCATCGGAATCTCGGCCGCGGTGCTCTACTCGCAGCTGACGAGCGGCAAGCCTGCGAAGATCACCTCCCGAACGCAGGGCGACGCGGAGGCGCAGTACTTCGAGCTGATCATCGACACGGACGAGAACGAACCGGAGATCGCAGTCGAATCCACGACCTCCTGGGAGCGCCCCCACGGGACGCGCATCGAACTGGAGATGGAGGCGAACATGCGCGCCCGGGGGCAGCTCCACGACTACGTCGAGAACACGGCGATCGTCAACCCCCACGCCCGCATCGAGTTCCGCGAGCCGAGCGAGCACCTGAAGTTCGAGCGCGCGACCGACCAGCTCCCCGCCCGGACCGAGGAGATCCGCCCCCACCCTCACGGCGTCGAACTCGGGACCCTCATCAAGATGCTCGGGCGGACCGACTCCTACTCGCTGTCGGGGTTCTTCCAGTCGGAGTTCACGCGCGTCGGCCAGAAGACGGCAGACAGCCTGCTCGAGAGCTTCCGCGACCAGCACTTCGGCCGCGAGATGAGCTGGCGGCCGCCGGAGGCCCACGAGGAACCGGACGTCGAGGCCGCCGTCGCCGAGGCCGTCAACGGCAAGGGCGCGGAGGCGACCGAGGCGTTCGCCGGGGCGATCGCCGACGTCGTGACCGAGCGCACGCGTCTCTCCCACCACGAACTCGTCGCCGTCGTGGGGAACGCCGCCGATCGCGCCGCCGAGGAGACGGGGACCACCTTCGGCGACACCGTCCGGGAGCGGGCGGTCGAGGCCGCGTGGGAGGCGATTACCGCCGACCGCGAGGCCGACCTCCACCGCCTCGTCGACGAGGTCACGACCAGCCGGAAGGACGACGCGGCCGTCTCCGCCCTCGCGCGGCGCATCGCGACGACGTTCGCCACCGACGAGGACGCGCGCGACCGCGTCACCCGCGCGACGCTCGCGGCGCGGGTCGACCGCGCCGCCGACCGCGCCAGGGAGCGCGAGGACGTGAGCTTCGGCGAGACGGCCCGCGAGAACGTCGTCGAGGCGATCTGGGGGGTCTGTCGGACCGTCCCCGACGAGGTGCCGAAGGTGAGCCAGGTGGCGGACGATCGCGACGCCGCGAGCGACCTCCTGGAGGCGATGCGCGCCACCGACATCCTCGCGCCGCCGACCGACTGCCTCGCGCCGATCACCGCGGGACTGCTGGAGGAGGGCCTGCGCAAGGAGTTCGACGCCGACTTCTACGCGGCGGCGACCCGCGACGCGGAGGTCCACAGCGGCGACCCGTTCATCGTCGAGGCGGGCATCGCCTACGGCGGCGATATCCCGGCCGACGGGCGGACGAAGGTGTTGCGCTTCGCCAACCGCGTCCCGCTCGTCTACCAGCAGGGTGCCTGCGCCATCACGGGCGTCGTGAAGCGGATCAACTGGCGCAACTACGGCCTCGACCAGCCCGGGGGGAGCGGCATGCCGAACGGCCCGGCCGTCCTGATGGTCCACGTCGCCTCGACGAACGTGCCCTTCACGAGCGAGTCGAAGGACGCCGTGGCGAGCGTCCCGGCCATCGAGGACGAGATCGAACTCGCCCTCCGCGAGGCCGCCCGCGACCTCAAGCGCTACCTGAACAAGCGCCGGTCGATGGAGCGCCGCCGCCGCAAGCAGGACGTCATCGCGGAGATCCTCCCGCGGATGGCCGAGAAGCTCTCGGCCGTCACCGAACGCGAACCGCTCGCGATCGAGGACTCGCTGGCGCGGATCATGAACAACGTCCTCGTCGAGCGTCGGGTCGAGGACGGCCGCGTGCGCGTGGTCGTGCACAACTTCTCCGATACGAACGAGCGACTCGACGTGACCGACATCGTCAGCGCCGACCCGGGCGACCTCGAGGACGCCACCGTCGTCGAGATGGACGGCGAGTGGTTCGTCAAGTGGAGTCCGACCGTCCCGAGCGGCGAGCGGGCAGTCATCGAGTACGACGTGGACGGAGAGGCGTCGTTCGACATCACCGTCGAGGGCGTCGAGCAGACGAAACTCACCATCAACGCGTAACCCATGAGCACAGATACACCCAACCCGAAGAACGACGAAGCGCGCGAACGACTGATCGACCTCGCCGCGGCGTTCTACGACCAGTTCGCGGCGGGCGAGGTCCCCGAGATGCGCATCCCGACGCGCACGAAGTCGAACATCGAGTACGACGAGGAGCAGGGCGTGTGGGTCTACGGCGACCGCCACTCCACGCGCTCGGCGAACTCCGTCGGCGGCGCGCAGAAGCTCCTGAAGGCCGTCTACGTCATCGACTTCCTCTCGAACCAGCTCGAGGAGGGACGCTCCTCGACCCTGCGTGAGCTGTACTACCTGAGCGAGTCGTGGGACGCAGACGCCGCGCAGTTCAGCGACCAGGACGAGTCGAACCAGCTCGTCGAGGACCTGGAGATCGTCTCGCACGTCACCCGCGAGGACTTCAACATGCGCCCGGAGGAGTCCGGCGCGACCCTGATGGGACCGCTCTTCCTCCGCGAGCAGACCCGCCGCGGCGAGCGCGAGATCCACTGCCAGGAGGACGTCGGCGAGGGGGGCTACCAGATCCCGAACAACCCCGACACCATCGAGTTCCTCGATCACGACGCCGACTTCGTGCTGTGCGTCGAGACCGGCGGGATGCGCGATCGGCTGGTCGAGAACGGCTTCGACACGGACTACAACGTCATCATCGTCCACCTGAAGGGCCAGCCCGCCCGCGCGACCCGACGCATCACCAAGCGACTGCGCGACGAACTCGACCTGCCCGTGGTGGTGTTCACCGACGGCGACCCGTGGTCCTACCGCATCTACGGCTCGGTGGCCTACGGGTCGATCAAGTCCGCGCACCTCTCGGAGCGCCTCGCCACCCCCCAGGCGCAGTTCGTCGGCATCCAGCCGTCCGACATCGTCAGTTACGACCTCCCGACGGACCCCCTCAGCGACTCGGACGTGAACGCCCTCCAGTCGGAACTCGAGGACCCCCGCTTCCAGTCGGAGTACTGGACCGAGCAGATCGAACTCCAGCTCGACATCGGGAAGAAGGCGGAACAGCAGGCGCTGGCCTCCCGCGGGCTCGACTTCGTCACCGACACCTACCTCCCCGAACGGCTCTCTGAGATGGACGTCGTCTGATCGGCGGGTCGGTCGTCGGGAGACTCTCGCGGCCGTGAATCACGGTTTTCCGGCTCGCCCTCCACACTGTAGACATGGGAATGAACGGCTGGACCCGCCGCCGCGACCTGGAGGGCGGCAAGCAGGTGTGCATCTGGCTGGAGGAGGAGGGATCGCGGGAACTCTACGTCGAGGACCAGCGATACAAGGGAGAGCCCTACGCCGTCTGGCTCTACGACGACGCGACCGACGAGTGGACCGACCTCGGGACGTTCGAGGGGGTCGAGGCCGCGATCGACCGCGCGATGGAGTGGGCGACGGCGGAGGCCGACGACGAGTGACGGGAGCGACGGCGATGGACGACGATCGGCGGTGACAACCCGCGGGGACGACCCGCGGCGACCGACGACCGGTCGGGAGTAGCGCCGCGCGCCCGGCGCGCCGGCGTCACCGCTCGTCGAGGACGACCGGGATCCCGCGCCCGGCCACGTCCGCCGCGAACGCCCCGGAGTCCGCTTCGAGCGCCGCGAACGTGTTGTAATGGATCGGGAGGACGAGTTCCGGGGCGATCGTCTCGGCCAGGTCGGCCGCGCCCTCGCGGTCCATGGTGAACGACCCGCCGATCGGCGGGAGGAGGAGCGTCGCGTCGACGGCCTCCTGATCCGGGAGGACGTCCGAGTCGCCGGGCCAGAGGGCGGTCGCGCCGCCGATCTCGAGGACGAAGCCGCAGCCGAATCCCTCGGGGTGGTACGGCTCGCCCCCCTCGCGGGTGTGCGGGCCGTCGGGTTCGTTGTACGCGGGGATCGCGCGCACCTCGACGCCGTCGAAGGCGACCTCGTCGCCGTAGCCGACGCGCTCGACGTGGTAGGGAAGCCCCTCGACGGGTTCGACGTCCCGCGAGACGTTCGCCGCGTCCACGGCCTCGTAGACGACGAGGGTGGCGTCCTCGCCCGCGACGCGCCGGACGGCGTCGGAGTCGTAGTGGTGGTCGTGGGTGACACAGACGAGGTCGCCGTCGCGGGGCGCGTAGTCCCGCGCCGGCGGGTGGCCGACGCCGGGCGTGTCCGGTTCCCACTCGCCGGTCAGCACGCCGTAGCGACCGGGGTCGAGGTAGGCGACGAACCCCTCGGGCGTCTCGATGCGGACCGTGGCGTAGCCGAACCAGTCGATCGCGAGTCCTCGGTGGCGGACGGTCATGGAGGGCGTACGGAGCGACGGGACAAAAAGCCGGACGACCGCGTCAATCGAGCGGCCGGTCCACCCGCATCGCCGGCGCGGTTCGGAGTTCGAGCGCGTCCCGATAGCGTCCCCCGGGCGCGACCGTCGCCGTCCAGCGGCAGTCGGGGCAGGCGAAGACGCCCTGTCCCGAGACGACCTCCCGGGTACAGCCGGGACACGTCCCGACCGCGTCGGGTTCCGACGGGACCACGTCGGCGACCCGCGGCGGGAGGTCGCCGGCGCGCAGCGTCGCGGTCGCCTCGGTGACGCCGTGGGTTCGCTCGCCGTCGGTGTGCGGGAAGACCGCGCCGAGGCGGTCGTCGACGTAGACCGCGAGACACATGAGCGGCGTCCGCAGCACCTCGCGGCGTTCGTCCGTTATCTCAGAGATCAGGGTCAGTCGTTCGAACGGCGGGCAGACGCTGACGCCCTCGCGCTCCGCCCACCGACTGAACCGCCGGAAGGTCGCGAGCGTCTCGTCGGACGTCACCGATCCCGAGAGGCTGACCTCGTCGGGCCACGCCCGCACCAACAGCGCGTCGACGTGCCCCTCGCGCTCGCACCGTTTCAGCGTCTCGACGTGCGCGTCGATCGGTTCCAGGAGCTGCGTCGGCCGGACGTAACACGCGACAGTAAGTTCCCCGGTAGCGTTTGACATGGTCGTCCCCCAGATGGCACGGGTTGTCACGACAATTCGGTTCGGAGGGTGTAATACTTTTTACAGAAGCTACGAATGAGATTTCTCGACAGAACAGAGGCGGTGAACGAGGGGGGATGGACTCCGAGTCACCCGAGAGGAGGGCGGCGGTCCGAGGTCCGCGTCGTCACTGCAGGTGGACCGCCACGTCCGCCTCGGTGATGATGCCGGTCATCCGCCCGCCCTCGATCACGATGACGGCGTCGTGGTGGTCGAGGTGGTTGTCGATCTCGTCGAGCGTCGCGTCGGGGGTGACCGTGGTGATGGACTCGCGCATCACGTCGGCGACCGGGAGGTCGCCGAGCCCCTCGTCGTCGCCCACCCGACGGACGTCGCTGTTGCTGATGATGCCGACGGGGTACCCGTCGTGGACGACCGGAAGCTGGGAGTAGCCCTCGTCGCTCATCACCTCGACCGCCCCGCGGACGCTGTCGTCGGGCGCGATGGCGGCGACCGGGCCGTGCATGATGTCGTCGGCGCGGAGGATGTCGCCCTCGGCCTCGTCGAGGGCGTTCACGATGCGCCGGAGCGTCGAGAGGCGCGGGTCGACGTCGTTTCCCTCGATCCGGGCGATGAGCGGCTGTGAGACCCCCGCCCGGTCGGCCAGTTCGCTCTGCGTCAACTCCAACTCCGTCCGGCGTTCGCGGAGGTCCTGCGGGGTGGGGAGTTCCATGGTCGAAATAACTACTGCTCATACTTGTTTCTACCGACGGTGGAGAACGGAGCCACCCAGGGTGCGAGGCGGGGTACGACGCCTACTGTTCCTCGTCGTCCTGTAGCTCGAACGTCTCGATCACCTTGAGCGGGACGTCGCGGAGCGCGCCGCCGACCTCGCTCTTGGCGATGCGCTGGGCGTGCTGTTCGCCCTCGGCGTTGAACACCTTCATCTCCAGCAGGAGGCCGACGAGGGCTGTGTCGGCGGCGATGAACGCCGAGTCGAAGGCCTCGCCGCAGGCCGGACAGGGCGTCCCGCCGACCTCGACCTCGACGTAGTCCATGTCCTTCCGGTTCAGTCGCTTTCCCGCCTCGCTCACGGCGACGCCGATCGCGTCGTCGATGGCCTCGACGTCGCGGACGAGCCACGCCGCCTCCATCGCCACCAGATAGTTCGTCATACGCCCACCTCGCCCTCCGCGTTATCGGTCTTTGTGTTTTCCGTCCGCGCGCCGCCCGGCGCGCACGTCACGTCGAATTTCGCCATAACGTATGCGGATATTGCCGATCGCTAAACTGCCAGTTACGCGAAACGGGGACCCGTAGATCGACGCGGTTGCTCCCCGATCAAGTACGGTTGAATCGCTATACGTGGCGGCCGTGTGTGGACGTGTCGTGGCACTCGATGGTCCGCAACGTTTATGTGTGCTTCTGTGGCTGAGGACTGATACGAAATGGTGTTCGAACGGCTTCGGTCCGTAACCCTGTTCGCCCTGTATCAGGCCGCCCTCCTCACGGGCATCCTCATGCTCCCCCTGGCGATGGTCGCGCGTCGCGTGGGCCTCCCGTTCCTCCCGGTCCACCGCGCGATCGCGCGACTGGGGGACGCCTACGAGCGGTCGCGGGAGTTCGCGGAGTCGCCGGCCGAGTGAGCGAAGGGGTGCTTTTATCAGCGCAGGACGGATAGTCCGTGGTAATGTACCGCCACGATCAGTCCTCGCTCGAGTACGACCGGCGCGACTACGAGGTTCCCATCTACGAACCGGAAGTCGGCCAGTTGCCGGACGTCTCGGAGAAGGACCTGGAGAAGGTGAACCAGACCGGAACGACCACCATCGGCATCACGACCACGGACGGCGTCGTCATCGCGACGGACATGCGCGCCTCGCTGGGCGGGCGGTTCGTCTCGAACAAGAACGTCCAGAAGGTCGAGCAGATCCACCCGACGGCCGCGCTCACGCTCGTCGGGAGCGTCGGCGGCGCGCAGTCGTTCATCCGCTCGCTCCGGGCCGAGGTGAACCTCTACGAGTCCCGTCGCGGCGAGCCGATGAGCATGCAGGCGCTCTCGACGCTCGCGGGCAACTTCGCCCGCGGCGGTCCGTTCTTCGCCATCAACCCCATCCTCGGCGGCGTCGACGACGAGGGCCACCACGTCTACTCCATCGACCCCGCCGGCGGCGTCATGGAGGACGACTACACCGTCACCGGCTCGGGCCTGACGGTCGCCTACGGGACGCTCGAACGCGAGTACCGCGACGGCATGACCAACGACGAGGCCAAGGAGGTCGCCGCCAGCGCCGTCAAGGCCGCCGTCGAGCGCGACACCGGCTCCGGTAACGGCGTCTTCCTCGCCGAGGTGACCGACGAGGGCGTCGAGATCCAGGGCCACAAGGACTTCGACGAGGTCCTGTAGCGGCGTCCCGTTCTCGCTCTCGCTTCCTCCTTCCTCCGCGAGAGAGTTCCATCGCGTGATGTACGTTGAGTGTCACCTTTGTCCCCGGCCCGCGTAGCGTGGACCATGACCCGACGGGTGCTCGTCGCCTACGACGGATCGCTGCTCGCGGAACGCGGACTGGCGTTCGCCGCGAGCGAGTTCCCGGACGACGACGTCGTCGCCCTCTACGTGGTCGACCGGGAGCGCGACCCGACCGCCATGAAAGGGTGGGGCGACGACCCCCACGAGTGGGAGGACTGGCTCGACGAGGAGCGCGAACGCGCGGCCGAACTGTTCGAGCAGGCGGAGGCGATCGCCGAGCGCGAGGGGGCGACGATCCGAACGGCCGTCGCCGTCGGCCGCGTCCACGAGATGATCGTGCGGTACGCCGCTGACCACGACGCAGACATGGTCGTCGTCGGCACGCACGGTCGCTCGACCCTGAAGAAGGCCCTCCTCGGGAGCGTGGCGGAGGAGGTCACTCGAAGATCGCCCGTCCCCGTCGTGACCGTCCGGTAGGTCGGGCGCTCGTCGTCCTCGTCCGGCCGTCCGGCGGTTCGATCGTCGGACGGCCCCTACGACAGCGTCAGCCCTCGAATCTCGACCGTCCCCGCCTCGCTTCCCGCCTGCCCGCCCGCCGCCTCGACGCGACCGACGACGCGACCGTCGTCCGTCGCTTCGACGACCGCCTCGGCGTCGGCCGGCGCGCACGCCGCCACGAAGCCGGTGCCCATGTTGAACGTCCGGTACATCTCCTCGTCGGCCACGTTCCCCTCGCGTCGGACGAACTCGAAGACCGGGTTCGGATCGAAGGGGTCGTCCACGACGTAGCGGCGCGCGCCCATCCGCAGGAGGTTCGTCCAGCCGCCGCCGGTGACGTGGGCGGCGGCGCGCGCGTCGCGCTCGCGCAGCGGCGCGAGCAGGTCGGCGTAGATGCGCGTCGGTTCGAGCAGGACCTCCCCCACCGTGCGGGACTCGTCGAGCGGGAACGGGTCGGTGTACTCGTGGTTCCTCGTGGCGGCCTTCCGCGCCAGCGTGAGGCCGTTCGAGTGGACGCCGCTCGCCGGGAACCCCACGAGCGCGTCGCCGACCTCGGCCTCGCCCGGGAAGATCGCGTCCTTCGGCGCGAGGCCGGCGCAGGTCCCCGCGAGGTCGAGTCCCCTGATCACGTCGGGCATCACGGCCGTCTCGCCGCCGACGAGCGCGATACCCGCCTCGGCCGCGCCCGCCGCGAGCCCCCGACCCACCTGCTCGGCCACGTCGTCGTCCGGCGCGTCGACCGCGAGGTAGTCCACGAACGCCACGGGCTCGACGCCCGCCGCGACGAGGTCGTTGACGTTCATCGCGATGCAGTCGACGCCGATGGTGGTGAAGTCGCCAAGCGCCTCGGCGACGAGCAGCTTCGTCCCGACGCCGTCCGTGGCGAGCGCGAGGTAGCGGTCGCCGATGTCGAGGAGGCCCGCGTAGTCGCCCTCGAACTCGCCGACTGCGCCGACGAGCGCCGCCGTCGCCGCCTCGCTGTCCGCGATGTCCACGCCCGCCCCCGAGTAGGTCATCCGCTCCTCGTCGTTCGCCCCCCGTTCGGCGTCCTCACCGCCGTCGCGAGCGCCGTCCTCGTTCATGCGCGAGAGCGCGCGAGGGGCGGACAAAAGCCCACCGGATGGCGTCAGGCGGGACGGGACGACGGGGCGAACGGGACGACGTAGAAGGCGAGAAACAGAGCGAACAGGACGACGCCGCTCAGCGCCGCGGCGAGGTACGGTTCGACTCCCGGGGGGACGCGGACGCCCGGATGCTCGAAGACGAGGCGGGGGACCACCCACCCGGCGAGGAAGACGCCGAGGGTCGCCCCGAAGCCGAGGAGCCACCGCGCGCCGCGCGGGGCGAGGGCGGCCACCGCCAGGACGAGCACGCCGCCGGCCAACGGCAGGGCGTACGAGGAGAACAGTCCCAATACGTACGAGACGAACAGTAGGGCGCTCGCCGCGACGACCGCGCCGTCGAACGCCGTCTCCCGCAGTTCGGTGGTCATACCTGTCAGTTACGTATCCTGTGTCGATAAGTATCTTCCCCTCCGGCCCCTGCGACGCCGGTTCGCGAGGTGGGCGGTTCCGGGGGCTCACGTCCGAACTCACCCCTTCACACTGGTTTCCATCCGGGACGCGGTCGCGCTCCCGGGCGATCGGCGACCCGGGGTGACGCGACCTGATCGAGAGCGCTCGGCCGGGGACGCCGCGGTCCCCCCTCTCAGAACCCCGTCCCGACGAACGCCAGCGAGAGCGCCGCCAGCCCCGCGCAGATCACGAACGAGACGGCGAACACCACCTTGCTCCAGCCGAGGACCTTCCGACCGTCGAGCGGGCCGAAGGGGAGCATGTTGAATCCGGCGAGGATGAGGTTGATCGTGACGCCCAGCTGTCCCACCGTCCCGAGCGGGGCGACGGCCAGAAGCGGCGCGAACACGCCGGCCAGCACGACGTTGGTCGCCGGGCCGGCCAGCGCGATGAGGCCGACCTGTCGCTCGGTGATGGGCCGCCCGCCGTGGTAGACCGCGCCGGGCGCGGCGAAGAGGAACCCGGCGAGGGCCGCGCCGATGGCGAGCGCGAGCATCCCGTAGTCGGCGCGGAACTCCGCGAGCTGGCCGAAGCGCACCGCGACCACCTTGTGCGCGAGTTCGTGCAGGAGGAAGCCGACGCCGACGGTGACCATGCTGACGGCGAGCGTGTCGAGCACCGCCGAGAGCGCCAGGTCGCCCCACACCAGCGAGAACGCGAGTCCCCGGTCGAGAAAGAGGGTGAAGGCGATCCCGAGGGCAACCCACGCCGCGCCGAGGTCGACCACCTCGCGGGTCGAGAAGCGCATCAGACCGCCACCCCGAGGAGCAGGTCGACGCTGTTTCTGACCCCCTCGAGCAGGAGCCCGACGATCTCGCCCGCGCTGGTGATCCCCTGCCCGCTGAACAGGACCGGGACGAACACCCACAGGAAGACCATCGAGCCGACGAAGCTGCCGACGTTCGTCAGCGCGACGACGAGGATGAGGCGGAACAGCGGCACCTCGCGCATCCGGGCGAGGAGGTCGCGGACGGGGCTCTCCTCGTCGCTCAGGATCTCGTTGAGCGTGGCGATGTCGGCGACGTTCACGTCCGTGTAGCGCAGTTCGACGTACCCCGCGAACCACCCCGGCGCGAGCAGCGGGTTGATGCTCGTGAGCCACGCGACGGCACCGCCGACGAGCGCGCTCGTCCAGTGCGCCCCGGCGACCTTCGCCAGGGCGAACGTGAATACGCCGTTGACGAGGAACCACGCGGCGAACAGTTCGAGCAGGAAACTGTTTCGCACCCCCGCCATCGCCAGCAGGACGAAGAACGCGAGGAAGCCGAGGGTGAACAGGTAACCGACGACCTTGGCGAGCGAGACGCGCCGTCCCGACTGCGTCCCGACCAGCGAGTCCATCGGCGGCAGCGTCTCGGGGCGGGCGAGGTAGCGCTCGATCCCCTCGCGGTGGCCCGCGCCGACGACGGCGACCACGTCGCGTCCCCCCTCGCGGAGCGCGACCAGGCGGTGGGCGATGAAGGCGTCGCGCTCGTCGATCAGCGCCTCCGCACCCCCGGGGGAGAACCGGCGGAACTCCTCCATCATCGCGCTCACCACGTCGGTGTTCGTGAGGTCTGACATGTCGAACTCCTCTACGTCCTCGGGTTCCTCGTCGAGGACGCCGAACGCGAGGGCGAGGACCGCGCCCAGCGCCGCGCCGACCGCCAGCGCGACGACCGCGGTGTCGGCGACGGCCACCAGCACCCCGGGGGCGACCGGCGGGACGAGAAACGGCCCGGCGACCGCCTCGGCGACGACGGCGATCGACGCGCCGAGGAACAGCCCCGTCGCCAGGCCGAGGCTCCGCCCGTCGGTGACGTTGAGCGCGAGTCCGCCGACGAGCTTCAGCTTCTCGAACGCCGAGAGGCGCGCCCAGAACCGCTGGATGGTCACCTGGATGTCGCGGTCGACGAGCGCGACGTCGATACCGAGTCGCTCCGCCGCGTCGATCCCCGCGAGCATGTCCGCGCCCGGGTTGATGTCGAACTCGTCGCCCAGGCGGGCCTGCACGTAGGAGAGCATCCAGTAGGCGAGAAACTGAAAGACGGTGTTACCGCGAAGGAGGTCGCTCGCGTCGAGGTCCTCGGGGCCGTCACCGCGCAGTTGGCGGTACCGCCCCTCGTCGAGTTCGACGGCCACCACGTCGGGCCGCTCCTCCTCGATGACGCGTTCGACTTCCTCGACGCTGTCCGCGGAGACGTGGGCCGTTCCGACGACGTGGACGGACCCCCGCTCCGGGGCCTGCTCACTCATTGCTACTGGCTATCGGTTCAGCCTTCATACCAGTATCGCCGTCGGAGGGGACGACGACCGGGACGGATCACTCGACGAGGACCGATCCCGTACTCTCGACGATGAACGTGCGTCCGCCGTAGTCGAGGATCACCGTACCCGGTTCGCGCGGCTCGCCGTTGTAACGCGGGGCGAACAGCGCGTCGAGCGCGTCGGGGTCGATCACCTCGTAGAGCGTCCGCGGCGCGTCGGATCCGAGCGTCTCCTCCATGGCGTAGACGAGCAGTTCGGACAGGTCCGAACTGCCGATCGGGGCGTCGACGCTCGTCGGGCTGTACACCGTCTGTGATGTGGCGTTTTTCGACATGCGTTTGTTGATGTCGGTCAGTGAGTTGTTCCCTCGTCCGGGGCCCGGGACGGACACCGGACCCCGGACACGGCGTGCAACCGCGGCCGACCGCTGGACACCGTCGTCGGCGACGGATGAGAGTGATTAGCACCGCAAACATATAAGCTTTGGAGTTATTCTCTACTTCGTAAAAGTGGCGGAACGAGACGTGTCCGGGCGGGGCCGGGCCGTCGACACCAGCACCTATTGTCGACCGACGCCACGGGAGGGACATGGAACCGGTACCGTTGGCGACGTCGTACACCGAGATGACCGAGATCCTGTTGCCGAACGACACGAACAACCTGGGTCGCGCGCTCGGCGGCGCGGTGTTGAACTGGATGGACATCTGCGGTGCCATCGCGGCGATGCGCTTCGCGAGCAACCAGGTCGTGACGGCGTCGATGGATCACGTGGACTTCATCTCGCCCATCGAACTGGGCGAGGTGGTCGTCGTGAAGGGGTACGTCTTCGCCACCGGCCGCACCAGCCTCGACGTGAAGGTGGACGTCCACGCGGAGAACCCCCGTCGAGAGGGGCCGAACCGCTCGACGACGAGTTCCTTCTTCACCTTCGTCGCGCTCGACGAGGAGGGCCGGCCGACGCCGGTCCCCGACGTGGTCTGCGAGACCGACGAGGAGGCGTCGATGCGCGAGGAGGCCATCGAGGAGCGACGGGCGCAGCTGGAGCAGGTCGCCGATCGGCTGGAGGCGTAGTCGTCCTCAGTCGAACATCCCGGTGGACATGTAGCGCTCGCCGCTGTCCCAGAACACCGTGATCACGAGCGGGCAGTCCGCCCGGCCGCCGTCCCCGGCGACGACCGGGCGCTGCTGGGAGGGCCGATCGGGCGCGGGCGCTTCGGGGGCCTCGGGGCAGTCGGCCGCCGGGTCGGCGAGGCGGGCGGCGACCCGGCGGGCGGCGAGGTTCGACGCGCCGGAGGACTGCCCGACGAGGATCCCCTCCTCGCGGGCGAGGCGGCGGCACTCGGCCTCGGCGGCCTCGACCTCCACCGTCTCGACGGAGTCGATCAGGTCGAGGTCGAGGTTCGGACTGACGAATCCCGGCCCCATGCCCTGGAAGTCGTCGCGCCCGCCCTCGCCGGTCGAGAGGACGGCGTTGTCCGCCGGCTCGACCGCGACGACCTCCATCTCGGGGAACGCCTCGCGGAGGCGGCGGCCGGTGCCGGAGAGGGTGCCGCCCGTGCCGACACCGGCGACGAGCGCGTCGACGCGTCGCCCCCCGACCTGTTCGAGTATCTCCTCGGCGGTCGTCCGGTAGTGGGCCTCGGGGTTGGCGGCGTTCTCGAACTGGCGCAGCTGGACCATCCCCTCCGCCGCCTCCAGTTCGTCCGCGCGCGCCTTCGCCGCCGAGATGTCGCCCTCGACGAGTTCGATGTCCGCGCCGTAGGCGCGCATGATCCGGCGGCGCTCCGGCGACATGTCCTCGGACATGACGATGGTGATGTCGTAGCCCTTCGCGGCGGCGACCATCGACAGCCCGATGCCGGTGTTGCCGCTCGTCGGCTCGACGAGGCGGTCGCCGGGACGGAGGCGGCCGTCGCGCTCCGCGGCCTCCACCATCGCCATCGCCGGACGGTCCTTGGCGGAGCCGCCGGGGTTCTTCGACTCGATCTTCGCCGCCACGGTCGCGCCGGGCGGCGAGGCCACCCGTACGAGCGGCGATCCGATCGCGTCGAGGATGGAGTCGTCCATGGACGTGACTTCCGGTCGGACGAGTAAAGGGATGGCGGACACCGGCAGAACGCGCCGCCCGACCGCGACAGGTTTTTCCCGCCGAGCGCGGAGGTCGGGGTATGAGCGGGAGCGACGCGGGGACGCTCGGGGAGACGTACCTCGCCGCCGTCCAGCACGACCTCGCCGATCTCTCCGGCGGGGAGACGCTCGTCGGGGTCGTCCGCCGGCCGACGCGCTGGTTCAGCGGCGCGGTCGACGAGAACCGTCCCGAACTCGGTCCGCCCGCGGAACTGCTCGACGAGGTGAAGGCGCGCCACGAGGACCTCAAAGCCCGGGGGCTGTGCGACGAGGGGGCGCACAACGCCGCCTGGGAGGACGTCGACTTCGAGCGGCGCTACCGCGAGCACCTCGCCGAGAGCGAGGACGCGCGGGCGGCGGTCGAGGACCTCGCGCGGCGGGTCCGGTCGGGCGAGGACGTCGTGCTCGTCTGCTTCGAGGGCGAGAAGAAGGCCTGCCACCGCCACGCGCTCCGGGAGGTCGTCGCGAGGGAGGTGTGATCGCGCGCGGTCGAGCGCGTCGCCGACGCGGGCGGTCGCACCGAGCGGGGCGGTGTAGGAGCGACGGGCGGACCCGAGAGCGTGGCCGTTAAGCCCTCCGCCCGTCGAGTCTGGGCAATGAGGTTAGAGACGATGTCGCCGAACCCGGTCTGGTCGGCCGACGCGTACGGGGAGACCGTCGAGACGCTGCGCGCGGCCGACGACGTGACCTACAAGGTGTGGGGCGGCGACTGGTGCAAGGACTGCCGGGCGCAACTGCCCGACTTCGCGGCGGCGCTCCGCGCGGCTGACGTCCCCGACGAGCGGATCGAGGACTTCCCCGTCGAGAAGGACGAGGACGGGAACAAGGTCGGTCCCGGCGTCGAGGAGTACGGCGTCGAGTACATCCCGACGATCGTCGTCGAGCGGGGCGGCGAGGAACTCGTCCGCTTCGTCGAGTCCGAAGACGTCCCCGCGGCCGTCTACGTCGCGGACGCGCTCCGCGCGCTGGACTGACGTAAAATTTTAGTGGAATCGGCGGGATACTCCCGACCGGTGAGCGTTCATGCCGGAGAGCGATAGCACCGCGCACGCCGGGACCGAGTCCGAGCGACCGACCGGGGGACGGCCGCCGCTGACGCGCTACGACGCGCTCCTCCTCGCCGTTCCCGTCGCGTTCGCGGCGGCGCTCCTCGTCGCGGAGGCGTTCGCGGTACCGTCGGATCGCGCGCTGCTCGGCGCGTCGGTCGTCGCGGCCGCCGTCGTCGGCGACGGCCTCTTTCGCAACCCGCCGCGGCCGACGCCGACCCGCTGATCGACGGCTCGATCGAGGTCGGCCGAGACGGTGGTCGGTCACTCGCGTCCGCGCCACGCCAGCGCGTCGGAGAGCGCCGTCTGCGGCGGCGAGCACGCGAAGTCCTCACA
The DNA here is from genome assembly GCF_024228315.1 of Halomarina pelagica. Lineage (NCBI taxonomy): Archaea > Methanobacteriati > Methanobacteriota > Halobacteria > Halobacteriales > Natronomonadaceae > Halomarina > Halomarina pelagica. The sequence continues at coordinate 3,323,409 of NZ_CP100454.1, read as the reverse complement.
GAGGTAGACCGTGGGCTCGTCGTCGATTGCGTCGCGCGACGCCCAGATCGGCGGCGCGTCGTCCAGCCCCAGTTCAGAGAGCCACGCCGACAGCCCGTCGTCGGTCGGCGGTCGCGGGGCGAGCAGGCGGCGGGGGAGGTACGTCGTCGCCAGCCGGTCGCGCCACTCGCGGGGCAGTCCGTCGGCGGCGACGGTGAGTTCGACGTGTCCGGAGGCGTACTCGTCGGCCGCCAGCGCGAGCGCCGCGTGCTGGAGCGGGTCGCCGCGGATCCGGTTCCCGTGCGTCGAGAGGACCGACTCCGCGACGTCGCCGAACCCCTCGTCGGGGGCGAAGTGATCGAGCGCGAGCAGGAGCGAGGCGGCCACCCCGGCGCTGGAGGGCGTCGAGTGGTCCGTGAGTTCCTGCGGGCGGGCGACGAGGTCCTCGCCGCTCTCGGGCGTGAAGTAGAGCGTCCCCGACGACCCGTCCCAGAACTCCCGCTCGATCGCGCGGGCGAGGTCGAGCGCGAACGCGAGGTGCTCGACCTCGCCGGTCGCCTCGTAGCAGCGCAGCGCGCCGCGCCCGAGGAAGGCGTAGTCCTCGAGATACCCCCTGATGGCGACCTCCCCGTCCTTGTACCGCCGGTGGAGGACGCCCTCGTCGGCGTCCCAGAGGTGCTCGCGGACGAACGCGAGCGCCTCCGTGGCGCGGTCGGCGTACCCCTCGCTCGCGACGAGCGCACCCGCCGCGAACGCGGAGATCATCAGTCCGTTCCACCCCGCGAGCACCTTCTCGTCGCGCGGCGGGCGCTCGCGCCGCTCGCGCGCCTCGAAGACGTCGTCGTGCGCCGCCGCGAGCTTCGCCTCGACCGTCCCCGGGTCGAGGTCGAACTCCTCGGCGAGGTCGGCGAGCGAGGAGGAGACCGTGAGGACGGTCGTCCCCCCCTCGAAGTTGCCCGACTCGGTGACGCCGTAGTAGGCGCAGAAGAGGTCGGCGGCCGTCCCGTCGTCCACCGCCTCGCGGACCGACTCGGGGGTCCAGACGTAGAAGGTGCCCTCCTCGCCGCCGCTCCGGGCGTCGAGCGTCGAGAAGAAGCCGCCCCCCTCGTGGCGGAGTTCGCGCTCGACGAACGCCAGCGTCTCGTCGGCCACGTGGCGGTAGCGGGCGTTGCCGGTCGCCTGGAAGCCCGCGAGCATCGCCCGGACGAGTTCGGCCTGGTCGTAGAGCATCTTCTCGAAGTGGGGCACCGTCCAGGAGCGGTCGGTCGTGTAGCGGTGGAAGCCGCCGCCGACGTGATCGTACAGCCCGCGGTTCGCCATCGCCGAGAGCGTCTCATCCACGACCGCGCGGTAGGCGTCCCGGCCCGTGCGGTCGTACGCCCGCAGGAGCAGGTGGATACGACCGGTCTGGGGGAACTTCTGGCCCTGCCCGAACCCGCCGTGTTCGCGGTCGGCGGCGCGGACGGTCGCCTCCGCGACCCGCGCCAGGTGGTCCGCTTCCGGGGGCTCGCCGGGCTGGTCGGGGACGGACTCGAGTTCGTCCTCGATGGCGCGCGTCCACTGGTCGGCGCGCGTCTCCATCTCGCGGCGGTCGTCGGGGTCGGCCCACGACTCGGCGATGTCCGAGAGCAGTCCGCGGAAGCCGGGCATCCCCCGCTGGGGTTCCCTCGGGAAGTAGGTCCCGACGTAGAAGGGTCGTCCGTCCGGCGTGAGCCACACCGAGAGGGGCCACCCGGCGTTCCCTCGGACCATCTGGCAGATGCTGATGTACAGGCTGTCGAGGTCCGGGCGCTCCTCGCGGTCGACCTTGATCGGGACGAAGTGCTCGTTGAGCAGTTCGGCGACCCCCTCGTCCTCGAAGCTCTCCTCCTCCATCACGTGACACCAGTGGCAGGCGGAGTAGCCGATCGAGAGGAAGATCGGGACGTCCCGCTCGCGCGCCGCGGCGAGGGCGTCCTCGTCCCACGGCTGCCAGTTGACGGGGTTGTCGGCGTGCTGGCGGAGGTACGGACTCCGCTCCTCGTCGAGGCGGTTTCGATCCGTGGCGCTCATGTCTCCCCCTTGGACCCGCACGCGGTAAAGGCGTGGCGTGCCCGTCGCGCGGGGTGGCGTTCGGATACGCAAGTCTGCGTCGCATCGGTCGATCGGGACGGTTCGAAAGCCCCCGCCGTCTCGACGACGGTCCTTTCAATCCCACCCAGTGGCGGGGTCCGGTCAGTCGGAGCGTATCTGAACACTACCTGGTGCGGCGACCGACACGGTAACGCCGCCCCCCGCGTACCGTGAGGTATCGTGAGGGGGAGCGCGTCGATCCGCGGACGACCACCGCGTCCGTCGAGCGAGCCGTCGGGAACGGTGCGAGGAGCGTCGGAGGCGACCGCGTGAGGCGGTACGCGACGGCGGGGTTGTTCCTCGCGACCGCGCTGCTGTTCGGGACCGCGTTCGCCGCGATCGAGGTGGGGCTGACGGTCCTGCCGCCGGTGCTCTTCGCCGCGCTCCGGTTCGACGTGGGCGCGCTCGTCCTGCTCGGGGTCGTCGCCGTCCGCGGCGGCTACTGGCGACCCCTGACGGGCGCGGACTACCGCGCCGTCGTCGTCAGCGCCGTCTTCCTCGTCTCGCTCAACGCCGTCCTGCTCTTCGTCGGCCAGCAGTACACGACGAGCGGGGCCGCGGCGGTCATGTTCAGCCTCGCGCCGGTCCTCTCGCCGCTGTTCGCGCGCTTCCTCCTCCCCGACGAGCGCATCTCCGCGGTCGGCGCGCTCGGCGTCCTCCTCGGACTGATCGGCGTGGTGATCGTCGTCGCCCCCGACCCGTCGCGGCTGCTCGCCGCGGGCGCGGTCGGACAGGCGCTCGTCGCCGTCGCGGCGGTGTCCGTGGCCTTCGGGAGCGTCCTCCTCCGGCGCATCGACCCGGGCGTGGGGAGCCTCGCGATGACCGCGTGGGCGATGGCGCTCTCGGCCGCGCTCGTCCACGTCGCCAGCCTCGCGCTCGGCGAGTCGCCCGCCGCGGTCGCCTGGACGCCCGTCGCGCTCGGTGCCGTCGCGTACCTCGGGCTCTTCTCGACCGCGGGCGCGTTCCCCGCCTACTTCGCGCTCATCGAGCGGGTGGGACCGATCCGGGCGAACCTCGTCACCTACGCCGTCCCCGTCGTCGCGGCGATCGCCGGCGCGCTCGTCCTCGACGAGCGGATCGCGGCGTCGACGGCACTCGGCTTCGCCGTCGTCGTCCTCGGGTTCGGCCTCGTCGAGCGCGACGTCCTCGCCGAGGAGTTCGCCCTCGTCCGGGCGCGCCTCGGCCGGCCGGCGGACGCCGACGAGGCGGACGACTGAGACCGTCGCCCCCTCCGAATACCCACGTCCGTGCACACGACTCGTCGTTCGAAGAGCAACCTTTACATCTCCCTGCGCACGCCTCTCGCGCATGACCGAGACCGTGCTCCTCGTCGGCGGCGGCGGCCGCGAACACGCCATCGCCCGCGCGCTGGCGTCCGCCCCCGGCCCCTCGGACGCCTCGCGTTCCGCCCCCGACTGCGCGCTCTACGCCTGTGCGAGCAACCGCAACCCCGGCATCGTCGCCCTGGCAGACGGGTTCGAGGTGCTGGACGAGACCGACCCCGAGGCGGTCGTCGCCTACGCCGAGGCGGTCGGGGCGACGCTCGCGGTGGTCGGCCCGGAGGCACCGCTCGCGGCGGGCGTGGCCGACGCGCTGGACGAGGCGGGCGTCTACGCGTTCGGCCCGCGCGCGGAGCAGGCCCGCATCGAGACGGACAAGGCCTTCCAGCGGCGGTTCATGCGCGAGGAGGGGATCCCGGGCTGTCCCGACTTCGAGACGTTCGACGACGTGGAGGCCGCCTGCGAGTACGTCGACGCCTCCGACGGCGACCTCGCGGTGAAGCCGGCGGGCCTGACCGGCGGGAAGGGCGTCCGCGTGACGGGCGATCAGATCACCAAGGAGGAGGCGAAGGCGTACCTCCGCGAGTCGGGGTACGACCGCGTGGTGCTCGAGGAGCGCCTCGTGGGCGAGGAGTTCACCGTACAGGCGTTCGTCGCGGGCGGCGAGGTCCGCGTCTCGCCCGCCGTGCAGGACCACAAGCGCGCCTACGAGGGCGACGAGGGGCCGAACACCGGCGGGATGGGCAGTTACAGCGACGCCTCGTTCGAACTCCCCTTCATGACCGAGGCCGACTACGACGAGGCGGTGTCGATCGTCGAGGCCACTGTCGAGGCGCTCGAGGGCTACAAGGGCGTCCTCTACGGCCAGTTCATGCTCACCGCCGACGGCGTGCGGGTGGTCGAGTTCAACGCCCGATTCGGTGACCCCGAGGCGATGAACACGCTCCCCGTGCTGGAGACGCCCTTCCTGGACGTGCTCGTCGCCGCGCGCGAGGGCGACCCGCTCCCGGAACTCGCCTTCGACGCCAGGGCGACCGTCTGCAAGTACGCCGTCCCCGCCGGGTACCCGACCGACCCCGAGGCGGGCGCGAGAGTCGAGATCGACGAAGCCAGCGTGACGCGCGCCGCGAACGCGTCGAGCGTGGAGCACGGCGATGCGCTCCTCTTCTACGCCAGCGTGGACGAGCGCGAGGACGGCATCTACACGACGACCTCCCGGTCGTTCGCGGTCGTCGGCGTCGGACACACCATCGCGGAGGCGGAGCGGATCGCCGAGAAGGCGCTCTCCGTCGCGGGCGAGGAGGGGCTGCACGTGCGCCACGACATCGGAACCGGCGCGCTGGTGCAGCGGCGCATCGACCACGTGGAGGAACTCCGGGGCTGACGCGGACCCGTACCTCGATCCGTATCGTATCCGTACCCGTTCATTACCCTCCCCGCCGAAGCGCGACCGTGACCGACGACGCGCGCCGTCACGACCGCCTGGATCGCATCCCGACGCCGGGGGCGCTCAACTCGCTGCGCCACTGGACCGACGCGAAGTCGCCGCTCCGGGTGACGTTCAACTACCTCCTCGTCCTGCTCGCGCGGATCGCCCCGAGCCTCCGCCTGCGGAGCTGGGCGCTCCGGCGGATGGGCGTCACCGTCGGCGAGGGGGTCTCGTGGGGGCTCGAGGCCACCCCGGACGTGTTCTGGCCCGAGCGCGTCACCCTCGAGGACCACTGCATCGTCGGCTACGACGCCGTCCTGCTCTGTCACGAGTTCCTGCAGGACGAGTACCGGCTGGGCGACGTCGTCGTCGGCGAGCGCGCCATGATCGGCGCGAAGGCGGTCGTCCTCCCGGGCGTGACGATCGGTGCGGGCGCGCAGGTGGGAGCCAACTCGCTGGTCGTCGAGGACGTGCCGCCGGGCGAGACGGTCGTCGGCGTGCCGGCGGAACCGGTCGACCGGGACTGACTACCGACTCGGGGGTCGCTCACTGACGAACCCGGACGATGCCGGACTTGAAGACGAGGTGGTTGGGGACGATGAACTCCTCGTCGTCGCTCTCGACGTGCGTGACGAAGACGTCGACCTCCTGGACGATGCCCCGGTGGCCGTCGACCTCGACCGTGTCGCCGATGCCGTACGGCTGGGTGAGGAGGAGGAAGACGCCCGCCGAGGCGGCGGCGAGCACGTCCCGAAGCGCGAGCCCGCCGAAGACGATGACCGCGAAGAAGTAGCCGCCGAGCAGGACCAGCAGCGCCCCCGCGGGGAGTCCCAGCGTCGAGAGCGCGACGACGACGGCGAGGTAGATGACGCTGTACTTGACGACCAGCGGGAGGACGTTCACCTCGGTGAGCTTCACGCCCTTGAACCGTTCCTGGATGGCGAGTTCGAGTTTGTCGCCGATGACGAGACCGACGATGAGCACGAGGACGGCGGCGAACACCTGAGGAAGGTACCCCAGAAACGCCATCAGCGAGAGGCGCGTCTCGAGGAAGCCCTCGAGTTCGAGCGCCGCGCCGATGGTCGCGAGGTAGATGAACAGGGTGAGGAGCGTGGCGACCAGCCCGACCGTCGAGGTGCCGAGGCGCTGTGCCGCCCGCTCGAACGCCGTCCCCTCGACGGCCGACGGGACGCCGACCGCGACCAGGAGCCGTTGCGTGAGCCGTCCGACGAGGAAGCCGAGGACGAGTCCGAACACGAGGACGGCGATCGCGACGAGCGACGTGGAGACGATCTCCACGACGTCCTGGGCGAACGATCGGACCTGCGTCATCTCAGTACTCCTCCGGGTCCAGTTCGAGTATCAACTCGCCGCCGCTGAACGCGCGCACGAGCCCGTCGCTCTCCGAGAGGGCGATGGCGATGGCGTTCGTGTCGCGGGTGATCGCCCCGGCGGCCATGTGCCGCGCCCCGAGTCCCTTCGGGATGTCCACGCCCTCCGCGGAGGGTTCGAGGTAGCGGTACGCGGAGACGATCTTCCCCGAGTCGCTGATGATGAACGCGCCGTCGAGCCGGGAGAACTCCTTCAGCATCACGTTCACGATGGGGTCGCCGACGTGGACGTGTGACTTCTCGAAGGGGTTGTACGACAGCGACCGCGACTTGTTCATCACCTTCCCGGCGTCGCCGACGACGAACAGCGCCCCCACCTGCTTGCCCTTCTGGCCCTTCTTGCCGAGTTCGATCGCCACCTCGAGCACGTCGCGGATGACCGACGGTTCGGCCCGCGAGCTGACGAACAGGTCGTACACCCCGGAGTAGGTGAACTCGCCGGCGCGAACGCGCGTCACGGTGTCGATGCTGTCGTCGAAGAGCTTCGTCGCGCAGGCGACGTGATCCCCCTCAGTGACGTATCCCTTGTCCAGTCCCCCTTCGAGACCGAACCGAATCCGCTCGGTCAACTCGTTGAACTCGAGGGGGAGTTCGACGAACGCCTCCGCGTCGACGGTGTTCTCGAGCGCGACGACGACGAGCGGCGTCTCCTCGTACTCGGCGAAGCGCTCGTGCGTAGAGGCGCTCGGTGAGAACAGAAATACGACGTCGACATCCTCAACGATGTCGTCCAGCAGGTCACCCAGCGCGGACATATACTCCTATGTCTAGGGAGTACGTCAAAAACCTTTGCGAACGTCGTTCGGACGGCGGACGTGCGTCTGACGGACGTGTTCCGTCTCGCCTCTCGCGTGCCTGAACGTTCAAAAAAAACCGGACGCTTCTCGCCGCGGCTCGTAGCTCCGGCATGCGCGCGACGCCGGTTATCAGCTCCGCCCGCTCGATTCGCCGCTCTCTACGTCCACGCGGCGAACGTCGTTCCCGTCGCCGCCGTCGCCACCGCCCAGGAACTTCGTCCGGAGGTCGTCGGTGAACGACTGCACCTGATCGCGGAGCGTCTTGACCTCCTCCTCGAACCGCTCGACGGTCCGTTCGACATAGTAGACGCGCGTCGCGGGGATCCGGCGGACGACGTCGCGGCCCTCGTCGTCCTCGCCGGTCTTCACGATCCAGTGGTCCTGGAAGTACGCGACGTGCTCGTTCTGGACCGTCCGCTCGACGGTCCCCTCGTCCGGATCCTCGTACGCGATCGTCGCCTGTCCGAGTTCCTTCTCGACCATGCGTCACTGAAAGGTACTCGACCCGGGTAGGTCCTGGGGTTGCACAGGCGCGCCCGTCGCGGATCAGGGGGGAGGATTACTCGTCTACGGACGCGGCGAGGCGCTCCTTGATGTCGGTCGAGGAGACGATCCCCACGTAGTCCCCATCGCTGTCGCGGACCGGGAGGTGGTTGAAGCCGTACGTGGTCAGCATCGCGACGACCTCACCCAACCGCAACTCCGCGGTGACCGACTCGACCGGGGTCGTCATCACGTCGGCGACGCGGCACTGGTCGGGGTCGCGTCCGTCGGCGATCGCGTCCCGCAGGTCGGTGCTCGTGAAGATCCCCGCGTCGACCCCCGGGACGAGGAGCGCGCTGATGTCGTGATCGCGCATCACTTCCGCCGCTTCCCTGATAGTCGCGTCCGAGGGGATCGTCTCCACCGGCGCAGTCATCACCGCTTCCACGCGCGTTTCGGTAAGAACACTCATACTCCATTCACTCTCGGCCGGCGGCTTGTCTCTTGTCCTCGGAGTGCCGCTCTGCGATAGAGAGCCGCCGTGCTCGGGGGACCTCTCCCCCGGACCCCACGGCCCCGATGGGAGAAACTGAACGTTATCGTGATTGAGCGTCGAATAACGCCACAAGGCATATACTATCCCGCCGAGTTCACCCGGTATGTCACTCTCGTTGGCGGCAGCACCGACGCACGGACGATTCGTTCAGGTCGCGCTGTTCGCCTTCTTCCTGCTCCTGTGCGTCGCCGCGAGCGTCGCCGTGGCGCTGTCCTTCCGTCTGGAGGGCGTGTCCGTCGTCTTCGTCCTCCTCGCGGTCGGCGTCGTCCTCGGTCGCGCGTTCCTCCCGCTCTTTCGACGGGTCTACCTCGGGGAGAGCAACCGAAAGTGGAGCCGATGACGATCGAGGCTGCGGGTCGGGGAGGGCGGCGGCCCCGTGTGCGGAATAATCCGTCCGAAGCGTCGACCGGCTTCGAGAGAGCCGGTACTCGCTCCGGTAACGCGACGAACTCGCCGTCGGAGTCCACGACCGGCCCGCGAGGTGACACCCGAGTGCCCGCCTACGCACGCTCCGTCACGTCTATCGTGCCGTTCGCCGTCACCGGCTTTCGATCGGCCGAGACGTCCCTCGGCCGCGCCTCGACGCTGTACCGGTACGTCCCCGGCGGCGCGGTCGACTCGACGAAGACGGGGAGTTCGGCGGTCACCCGGTCTCGCGGTTCGTCCCACCGCCAGTAGGGCGGGTACGACTCCATCGTGCCGTCGGGCCGGGGGCGAACGGACGCGTCGTCGATCCCGAGGCCCATCTCGACGGGAGAGGCGTGCGAGGGCGGGAGCGACTCGGCGAACGTCTCCGGGGGGAACACCTGTACGGTGCTCGCGTGCCGGACGAGAACCGCGGCGGTCCCCGACTCCCCCTGCCGGAGGACGACGTCCTCGACGCACGCGGTCACCGACCCGTCGTCCGGGCAGTCCTCGTGAAACTCGGCCGACGCGGTCGCTCCGCCGCGTCGATCGTCTCCGCGTCCGTGCCGGCCCAGACAGCCGGCGACGCCGACCGCACCGACCAGGGCGCACCGACGGAGCGCGGCGCGACGGGAGTAGGAGGACACGTCGGTGGAATACCACCGTTTCGGGCATAGCCTTTCTGTGCGACCGTCGTCGGAAAACCGCCGTACATCCGCCGGGTTCGAACGTCGGCGAGTGAGCGGTTCGAAGAACCCGAGCGAAGCCGTTCACCGAGCGCCTGCGGCGCTCGGGCCAAGGAGCGACCGTAGGGAGCGACGCTGTGCTTTTGGTCGAGCTTTTACGGAGCGGGCGGAGCCCGCTCGTAGTAAAAGGTCGTAGTGCGTGGGACCGGATTTGGACTACGAGGCTCCTCCGGGATAGCGTCCTAAGCACAGACTCTCCAGAGGCGCGTCTAAGACCCTGTTTCGTGTCCGTTACAATCTTCTTGGAACCTTTATTTAAGTAATACATACTCGGTAGTATTTAAAGACTAACGGGACAGTGTTAGCGACTGTTGCCATAGAATAGACAATCAATCACCATTTCCCCTGTCTCAATTTCGGGCATCGCGTCATGCCGTGAACCATCTTGAGTTAGAAAGCCGCCCGGTATCAGAAACCCGAGGAGGACCGTGATTCCGTATCAGTTGTCGGCCAGCGCTTCCTCCACGACCTCGATCTCATCGTCAGTCAATCCGTAGAGTTCGTACACGATTTCGTCAATCAGCTTGTCCGTTTTCTCGATTTTCTCGTCGAGTTTCTCGGCGCGTTCGACGGCGTGCAGGTAGTGAGCGAGGTCGTCGGCAACGTCATCGGGGTCCGGGAGTGTGAGAGCCTTCAACCGGTCAATGAGCGAGTTCGTCTTGGTCGCCTTTTTTCGGAAGCCCGCAAATCCGCCGCCCTCCTCAGACGCCACGGGCACAAACGCCTCAACGAGGTCAGCCTCAGTCTCAGAGAGACTGGTCAGCCGGAACGTCGGTTTCCACTCCGTTTCGACGAAGTCCTCGTCCTCGTCGGGGCGGTATCGTGCCGTCGCCTCCACCAGCACGGTGTCATCGTCCTCGCGGACCACACGCACGTCCCCGATGCGGATGCGCAGGTGGTCATCGTTGTCTTCCGCGGTTTCGTGGAGGATGGAATCCGACTCGGCCACGGGCTGATAGAATCCATTATCTGGTAGTCGCTCACCGCTGTCAAAGTTGCCGAGGTAATCGAGGAGGTTGAGGTTGAGTCTTTCTCGCTCCTCAATTAGCTCTTCTATTTTTTCTACTTTACTCGTTAATTCGTCTGTAGTGAATCCTTCTGGGACGGGGAACTCTTTCGCGTCTTGGATGAGTATCTTTTGGAAGGTATCCTTGTTCTCGTCCAAGTATCGTTTCCGATGGTAGAACGTTAGAAGACGGGAATTCAGCAGTCCGACGATATTCTTTGCTTTCTGTTTGTCTCCGTCCTTCGGAAGGAGAACGAATCCAACCTGCGTATGAAACATCGTCTCATCGGCGAAAGTTGCATTAATGCCATATTTTCCACCTGTTGAAACGATCTGCCGGACAATACATCTCGGTTCGGTGAAGAACCTCTTTTCACGCTCAGAACCGAGCCAATCGCCGTATTCAATCCACTCGCCGCCTTCCCACGATAGTCGATATCGTCCGATTCCAGACCCGCTTGTGAGTTTGTGGTGATTCCCTGTCTCTTTCTCATCTGCGTGAAAGACACGATTTTCAATCTGCTCTTTGGTGTGTCCTTGATGCTTATCGTACGGAGTGAGTCCGAGAGAGGTTTCGAATAAATCTCCGATCCGGAATTGTGACTCCTCCAACATATTTAGAACTTTTCGATCTTCATTCGAAGTAAATATATCGAAAATTAAACCGTCCCTGTTCCAGTAGGACGGATTGACATCTTTTACTTCAGCATGAGAGTCCGGAATCTGACTAACCGTTGACTCTCGATCGTATATGATCGCAGTCAAACTGTCGTCCTGAATCTCTTGGTTTTCCATCTTCGTGGACACAATAATGGCGGTTTCCATCGTAACGTTACTAAATACTCTATCTGGAAGACGGACAAGCCGTTCAATCTCGTAATTGTCAATAAAATGCATGCGTAGTGGTCGATACGAACTCTGTGTCATGTAGGAATTGGGAGTTATATACCCGAATTTCCCATTTACTCGAATCAAATTTGTAGCTCGCTCACAGAAAGCTGAGTAGATATTTACTCTGTTAAAACTGGTTTCGAACAGGTCAAAGAGTACGTCGGGATTTTCAAGCCCCTTAATATCAACCCACGGCGGATTCCCGATCACGGCGTCGAACCCTTCGTCGTTCCGTCGCTCGCCGTTTTTATCGTAGAACACGCTCGGGAACTCCAGTTCCCAATGGAAGAAAGCTTCTTCGTCGGCTATCGCCTGCGCCGAGCGATACCAATCCTCGTCCTCAACAGTTTCCCAATCGTCGTTCTTAAGTGCTTTTGCTATCGTTTCGTAAGCTCCGCTAGGGACATCAAGTCCAAACTGTTCTGCAGTATGGACATTTATCATATGGAGGAGGTGTTGGTACTGCGGGTCATCGCGGATCTCCCCGTAGACCCGCTCCATCTCCTTAATGTCGTCAAGAGTCTCGTTGTCAATGGAAATCAAGTCCTGCATCAGCTCCATCACGTGTTTGAGGGCCTGCTGACGGGCCTGATCCATGTAATCAAAAAGCTCTGTCTGGCCCGCTTTCTCGTCGTCATCGCCGAGGATGTCTACGACATCACTCCCTACGAGCGAGTTACCATGCATCAGGTGATGGTCAAGGAACGCCAGTGGACGGTCAGCGGCCAGCGTCTCCAACCACATCGATAGCTTCGCCAGTTCAACGGCCATTCCGTTCAAATCGACGCCATAGATGCATTCCTTGGCAATTTCACGCCGGATATGCTGTTCGTCGAACGCCACCCCGAACTCGGTTTCGGCCTCGCGGACCTCCGCCATTACCTGCTCGGAGAGGTAGCCTGTTGTCTTCGTCAGGAAGTGACCACTTCCCATCGCGGGGTCAAGAATTCGTAGGTCAGTCACGCGTCGGAAGAACGGACCGATATATTCCTGCGTGCCCGGCTCAAAGCCTTGGTCAATGAGATCCTCGCGTATCTCCTCAATCAGCGGCCCGACCGTCTCCTCGACGATATACGTCACTACGTAATCCGGTGTGTAGTAGGCACCCGTAGCCTTACGCTCGCCCTCGTCGTTTACGACGTACAGGCCGCCCTCAGGAACCGTCTCGACGGCCTCGGCAACACTGACCTCAGTGGCTGGCTTCCAGACTTGACCACCGTCCTCTGCGACCGCCGCATACTGCTCGGGCGCGATTCGGAACTGGTGTTCGAGGAGGCCTTCGTAAACGCTGCCGAGGTGGCGGGTATCGAGGTCGGCGTAGTCGGCGAGAACAAAGCGCCCCTCGTCGTTCGGCGTCGTTGAGAGTCGGTAGATGACCTCCGCGAGATAGCGGTTGCTCACCTCATGTTCGGACAGAAAGGCGTGTTCTTCCGGGTTGAATAGGCCACCATTGTACGGCGGAATACCCAACGACTCTTCCCCCTCGTCAATGAGTCGGAATAGGTCTTGAAGCCGGCTCCACATCCCCGTCGAGTACTCACTGAACTCGTCTTCAAAGCCCTCGTCGACTTCTCCGATTGCGTCGTGAATCTGCTGTCGGAGGGTATCGAGACTGAAATTCTGCTCGTATTCGTCTTTCGCCTTCTGACCTTCGGGGTGGATTAGTCCTCGTGCTTCGGCGTAGAGCAAGAACATCAACCGGTACAGCAACACCAACGACTGATCTTTGAGTTCGTTGAGGGTGTCCTCGTCGTCAGGGTCAATATCGAAGTCGTTCGTCTCGACGAATCCTCGTCCGAGAACTCGCAACGCCGTGAAGACGTTGTCTTGGAGGTCTTCACCAAGTTCCTGCGCTGCCGTCTCACTTTCGGCCCATACCGTATCGAGGAATGTCGTGCCAGCGGAGTCGCGGAAGGCAGCCGGTCGGAAGAAGACGTAGAAGTACTTGAACGCATCAAGACCACCTTGTTCGAGGAGTTCCGGCAGGTCAACTTCGTAGTAGGTCTGCGTCTCGTAATCCTTGGTCCCGTACAGACGCCACTTACGTCCGTTCGTCAGGACGCCCCATTGGATGTTCTCAGACGTGCGCTCCAGATAGTGCTTAATTTGATGCGAAGCGTTCCGGTACGGTCGCTGTTCACTGAATCGTTGCGTGAAGTCGGCGTCCCACCGCTTCGCCTCGACGATGCTGATACCGCCCTCGAATAGGTCCGTTGTGCTTTCGGTCTTCAGATAGACTTCAGCGGTATCGCGTCGAGTGACATCGTCCTCGAAGAGTAGCACGTCAACGAACCCACCACCACCGGGAAGCGTTGTCTCGACTTGCGTGCCGAACCCGAGGATATCCAGTACTTCGTCAATCCAGTTGTCGATAAGCGGGTCTTCCTTGTATCCCTCGACCAGACTCCCTTCAAGGTCGTAGAGCGACTGGAGTTTTTCCAGCGCTTCCTCGGCTTCGGTATCGCAGTCCCACTCGTCTCGCTCCGATACCCGCTCGTCCAAATAGTGACCCGAGAAGAGATTCGAATTGACGTAAGGCCGGTCAGAGAGAGTTGCCTGGCTCATTAGTGATTGACAAAGATGCTCACCTGAGATTACAAATATGTGACGGAAAGATAGGGGCCGAAGCAGACCGAATCAGCGAGTTCCGTGATAGGCTATAGCCCCGCCGAGTAGCGCAGGCACGACCCTGATGACCACCTTGATACCCCCGAAATGGTAGGGACTCGTTCGGTACGAGCCACTGCGCTTCTCGTGAAGCGTCAGTGAGACTTCTTCTGGTGAGGCATCGTTTGGGAGTGTCTGAATAACTGCATTCTCACACTGGTACTGTTTCTGTTGCGCCCACTCCTCGGCTAACCGCTGCTCGTCCACGCCGACGAGTATCACGAGCGTACCGATGATGATAATGACCACGCCCACAGTGACGAGCGGAACGCCGAGTATCCGAGAGCGGGTCATCGCTCCGTGCTTACCTCCGCCGTGTCTGCTGGAGTCTTGAATCCGTCGTGGAAGCACGGCCAGCACGGGAGTTTGTCAGAAAAACCGCAAGGCGACACTGCGGTAGGTATGAGTGGGACCGGATTTGAACCGGAGTCGGACGGTCGGCCTCGCTCCGCTCGACCGCTGCGACCGACAGGATTCAGAATCCGCTCCGTTCGATTTTCGTCCTCGCTGTCGCTCGGACAGAAAATGCGTGGGACCGGATTTGAACCGGCGGACCCCTACGGGACAGCGTCCTAAGCGCTGCGCCGTTTCCTGGCTTGGCTACCCACGCTCGTTTCCACGTACCTCGATGCCCACAATGAACCTGTCGCTCTCTCACCGCCGGCAGAGACGCCGACGGATCAAGGTCCGTCGAACCAAAGCGCTATGCGCGTCGGGCGTCCACCGTGTACCATGTTCCGCGCGCGCGACCAGGTCGAGAACGAGCAGTGGTTGGCGGCCCTCGACCGGATCGGGGACCGCCTCGACCTCGGTGGCCCGGCCCGTTCGCGCGCGGCCGACCTCTTCCTCTCGACGCTGCCCGAGTCCGAGCGCTCGAAGCAGGCCACGCTCGCGGCGAGCGTCTACGTCGGCGCGCTCATCGAGGGCGATCGACGCTCCCAGGGCGACGTCGCCGACGCGGCCGAGGTCTCGCGGCTCACGATCCAGAAGCGGTGGAAGGAGTTGATCGAGGAGGCGGGGCTGCGCCGGCCGAACTGGTGACGCGCCGGTGGGTTCGACCCGCTGGACGGGTGGCGGCGAACGGCGTCAGCGCTGCTCCCGCGCGGGAGGCCGTCCCGAGGCGTCGGGCGTGAGGTCGCCGTGTTCGTCGATCTCGCCGCGGACGATGCGCGTCGAGGAGATACGCTCGCCGTCCTCCGCGGGGACGTGTTCGACGACGACGATCTCGAGCGGATCGTACCCCTTCTCCTCGCGGATCTCGTTGACGAGTCGGCCGCCCTCGGTCGTCTCCGGCGAGACGATGAGGTAGTCGAAGTCGGGTTCCTCCGTCGCGATCCCCGTCGGTTCCTCGAGCGTTCGGATCTCGTACTCGCGGTCGTAGCGGTCGGCGTACGGTGCGAGTTCGCGTTCGAGGTCGCGCCGTCGCTCCTCGTACGGGCGGACGTACCGCTCCTCGTTTCGCGTCTTCGGCGCGAGGTCGTCGCTGGTCAGACCGACGGTGACGTCGCCGAGTTCGAACGCCCGCTCGAACAGCGCTCGATGGCCGTCGTGCACCGGATCGAACGTCCCCCCGAGCGCGACATTCATACGACTCACGTGGGCCGCGCGCGGCTTATGCCTTCGGCTATCGATTCGCGATCGATCGGGTCGATCAATCGTCGTCAGCGGCTCCTTCGGCGGGGCGTTCGACGGAGATCTGCACCGGCTGGGCGTCGCTCGTCCGATCGGCGAGCACGTCGTCCAGGTTGAACACCGTGTTCAGTTCGTCCTGTACGTCCCCAACGACGTCGGCCACGAGGTCGCTCGGCGAGATAGCGACGTACTCGTAGGGGTTGTTTCCCGCCCCGGCGGACTTCCGCTTTCGCCGCGTCACGGTGCCGTCGTCGGTCAGTTCGGCGAGGGCTTCCCGGACCGTGCTGGGGTACAGGCCGGTCCCCTCGGCGATCTCATCGCTCGTCGAGTCGGGATGCTGGCGGAGGTAGATGTAGATGCGCGCCCGCGTCTCGGTGTCGAGGACCCAGGTGAGCAGTTCGACGAGTCCGTCGTCGAGTTGTTCCACCGCTCCCTCCGCACCCCCCTCGATCCGTCCGCGGACGCTTCCCCCGTGAATCCCCGGTGTATCGTCGTTCTCGTTATCTGTCGCCATAGATTGATTGTATCCGATGCCAGGGAATTGATCGACAAAAATCCTCCCCTAGAGGAGCAGCGACTCGCAGAGCGCGTCGAGGCCGCCCTCCTCCCGCAGGCGGCGCTGTCGATCGGCACCGCTCTCTCCCGCATACACGTCCCGGATCCCCGAGGTCCCGAGTCGCTCGCACTCGCGGTCGACGACCTCGCCGAGGTCGCACGTCGACTCGCACGCGCGGTCGATGAACGAGGCCTCGTGGCCCCAGCGCATCGCCCGCCACTTGTTCTCGTCGAGCGTCTCACGTCGGTGGCGCGTCCCGTCGCCGCGGTGGCGCGCCTCCGCCCACGGGTCGCGACTGTCCTCGTACCGCTCTCCGAGGTCGGTCACGAGCGCGTGGACGTACTCGACGAACGCGAACACGCGTTCGGGGTCGGCCTGACCGTCGGGCGTCCGCACCTCGACGGTGCCGTGGGCGGAGTGCGGGCGAACGTCGTACCAGAGTTCCCCGCGGTCCCGGATGGAGTTCGTCTCGATCATCAGCCGTTCGAGCCGGAGGAACTCCTCGAAGGACCCGAAGGCGGTGGGCATGCCCGTGTTCGGCAGCCCCTCGAAGATCTTCGCCCGGGCCGAGGCGAGGCCGGTGTCGTAGCCGTCCCAG
This sequence comes from Halomarina pelagica, assembly GCF_024228315.1. NCBI lineage: Archaea > Methanobacteriati > Methanobacteriota > Halobacteria > Halobacteriales > Natronomonadaceae > Halomarina > Halomarina pelagica. The sequence continues at coordinate 3,306,881 of NZ_CP100454.1, read as the reverse complement.
AACGGCGAGTTCGCCGACAGCGCGAGCAGAACCGGGAGGTGCCAGCGGATCTCGTTGGCGATCCAGGTCGCCTTGTCCGCGTCGTCGACGCCGACGTGGACGTGCAGGCCCGCGGTCGTGTTTCGGTGCTGCGGGTACTGGATGCGGTCGAGCTGGGCGCGGTAGCGCGGCTTCTCGGCGTGTTCGAGTTCGCGCCACTTCGCGGCGGGGTGCAACCCGGCGGCCGCGATGCGATAGCCGTGGGCCGCCGCGTGCTCGACCAGCGCCTCGCGGACCTCGACGAGCGCGTCCCGGGCGTCGGCGAGCGACTCGATCGTCGGCGTCTGCGTCTCGATCACGAACTTGAACAGCTCGTGGTCGAGTCGCCCCTCCAGTATCGCGGGCGGCTCCGTCCCGTAGACGAGTTCGTCCGTCCCGGAGGTGGGGCGACCCCGCTCGTCGACGACGAAGAACTCCTCTTCGATGCCGAGCGTCCCCGTCCGGTCGAACGCGTCGGCGGACCCCAGTTCCATACCAGCACTGTCCGTCCCGCCGAGTAAACACTTGCCCTCTGGCCCTAGCCGTCGAGAAGCGGCCGGACGGCCGTCGGGGGCGGGCCGACCCTCACCCGCCGAACTCGTCCTCGGTGACGCGCACGAGCATCGTCTCCTCGACCTCCCGCAGGTCGTACTCGGGTAGCTGTCGCCCGGTCCGGGCGACGTACATCGGCTCGACCGGCCGCGTCGAGCCCTCGTCGGCGGTTTCGAGGCCGTAGACCTTGAGGTAGCGGTCCGACGCCTCGGGGGCGACGCTCCCCTCGCGGATCGCCTCGGCGAGGTTCCGGGAGAGCCACTCCGTCTCGCTGACCGAGGGTTCGAGCACGAGCGCCGCCTCCGCGAACCGGACGAGGTACCAGTCGAGGTCGTTGAGCAGCGAGACGGCGCTCCCGAGGCTGATGGTCTCGACGGCGAGGCTGTTCTCGAACGGCCGGTCCAGCCGGTAGGTCGACAGCGCCTCGCGCGAGGTCTCCCGGGAGAGCAGCTCGTAGCGGAGGTCGCAGTCGTCCGCCCCGAGGAGACAGACCGTGGTCATGGGCGTACTCGACGCAGGCGCGGGAAATCGGTTTCGTTACGCGGCGTGGCGGGATGCGAGATGCGGCGCGTCCCGGTCAAAGATACTGTACGCTCGCAGTTCCGCACCCGCGAGCCGCGATACGCCACCTGAAGAGACGGCGCGAAACTCGTCGGAGTGGATCGCCGAGACCGAAGCGTCCGCGAGCGACCGCAGGGAGCGAGCGGTTCACGCGCCGAGCGGAGCGAGGCGGCCTTTTTGGTCCTTCCAGAACCGCCGGCGGTTCTGGAAGCCTGTTGGACGCAAAGCGTCCAACAATGCAGATTTTTGGTGGGATTCGAGGCGCTCGCGGAGCGAGCGCCGAGGACCCCCTGCAAAAAGGTGGTTCCTAGAAGGTGGCGAGTTCGCCGGCGATCACGCGCTCGGTGATCGAGGTAACGTTCGCGAGTTCGCGGTCGACGACGGCCTCGACGTCGGCCTGGATGTCAGCGACCTCGACGCCAGCCTCGGTGACGAGCGCGGCGTCCGCGACGTGCGGGTCGTCGATGGGCTGGCCGATCTGGGAGAGCAGGCGGATGCGGATCTCGCGGATGCCGTCGACCTCCGCGACGACGGCGCGGGCGATCTGCGTCGAGAGGAGGTTGTAGATCTTCCCGATGTGGTTGACGGGGTTCTTGCCGCTCGTGGCCTCCATGCTCATCGAGCGATTGGGCGTGATGAGGCCGTTGGCGCGGTTGCCCCGTCCCACCGAGCCGTCGTCGCCCTGCTCGGCGGAGGTGCCGGTCGTCGTGAGGTAGATCGCGCCCTCCTCGTAGCTGTCGGCGGTGTTGACGTGGACCTCGACCTCGCGGTCCGTGTAGTCCGTGGCGAGGTCGAGGACGAACTCCCGGACGCCGGCGACCGCGTCGCGATAGTCGTCAAGTCCGTCGACGTAGGCGTCGATCATCGCGGCGGCGACGGTCACGTCGATGCGGTCGCCCTCGCGCTTGCCCATCACCTTGATGTCCTGGCCGAGTTCGGGGTGGTCGCTCGCGTACTCGGCGTTCAGCCGGCGTTCGGCGTTGAGGACGATCTCCTCGGTCTCGGTGAGGGGGGCGTGTCCGACGCCGAAGCTCGTGTCGTTGGCCATCGGAACGGCGCGCCCCTCGTCGCCGAAGACCTCCTGGAGGTCGCCCGATCCCTCCCCGAGTTCCACGTCTACGACGATGTCCGTCCCGAACTCGAGTTCGGGGAAGTGCGACGAGAGGTACTCGCGGGCCGCGCGCAGCGCGGTCGTCTCGGTGGGTATCTTCGTCCCCCGGTACTCCTTCGTGGCGCGGCCGACGATGAGCAGGTAGATCGGCTCGATGGTCTCGCCGCCGCCGAAGGCCGGCGCGGCCGATCCGGCGACGAGCTGGGTCTCGTCGGTGTTGTAGTGGAGGACCGTCCCGACGCGGTCGAGGTACTCGCGGGCGAGCGCCTGCGAGACGTGCTCGGCGATCCCGTCGCAGATAGAGTCGGGGTGGCCGAGGCCCTTTCGCTCGACGATCTCCACCGCCTGATCCTCGACGGCGAGGCCCGCCATCGGCTCGACGCGGATGTTTCGCTGGCTCATTAGCCGCCATTCACCGTCCCCGGTCGTATAACTTACGGAAACCTTGAACTCCTCAAATATGCTCTACAGTTATTCCAAGAGGAGTTCGAGGTACGACGCCCGGATCTGGTCGTCGGGATCGAGGTCGAGATCGCGACAGAGGTCGAAGGCCCCCTCGCGGGCGGCGTCGATCTCGGCGCTCTCGCGTTCGACCTCGACGAACTCGCCGAGTCCCTCCACCGCGTCGAGGACGACGGTGTACCCGTCAAGGGCGTACACCTCTCGGCGCTTCTCGACGGTGGCGACCGGGTCGAATCCCAGGCGGTCGAGGACGCGGGCCATCGCGTCGACGTCCTCGACGCCCGTCTCCACCTCCTCGCGGGTCTTCGAGGCGTCGTCCACGAGCGGCCCCTTGTAGGTGACCCGCGCGTCCGTCTCCCCGTCGCGCCGGACGCGACGGATCCGGAGGGCCTCGTCGGTCTCGGAGAAGGATCGGTGGGGAGCGTCGTAGTAGGTGTCGCGCTGCTCGACGGTCGCCTCGTGGGCGGCACCGAGTTCGTCGAGCCGACGGCGGACGCGCTCGTGGTCCGCCGGGAGTTTGACCTCGACCTCGTACATACGCTGGGAGGGGCCCGAGACGGTAAAAAACGACCTGAACTCACGGCCGTGGTACGCCGACTCACTCGCCTCTTCGAAACGTGGTTATTAAGGGTGCTTCGGGAGGACGTGTTCGGTATGAGTGACGAACCCGACGAGGAGGTCGCCGAGCGGGAGGAGACCGAACAGGAAGCGGTCGACGAGCAGGAGACGGACGCCGAGCAGGAGGAAGTCGAAGAGGAGGAGGCCGAGACCGAGGGCGTCCAGGACGGCGACTTCGTCCGGCTCGCCTACACCGCTCGCACCGTCGAGGGGGACCAGCTCGTCGACACGACCGACGAGGAGGTCGCCGAGGAGGAGGGGATCGACACCGAACAGCGTGAGTTCGAACCGCGCGTCGTCGTCCTCGGTGCTGGCCACATCTTCGAGGCCGTCGAGGAGGACGTCGTCGGCAAGGAGGTCGGCGACTCCGGCTCCGTGACGGTCCCGGCCGCCGAGGCCTTCGGCGAGTACGACCAGGAGAACGTGCGCACGGTCAGCGCCGAGAAGATCCCGGAGGACGACCGCTACCCCGGCGCGCAGGTGAACGTCGACGGACAGCAGGGCTACCTCGAGACGATCATCGGCGGCCGCGCGCGCGTCGACTTCAACCACCCGCTCGCGGGCGAGGACATCGAGTACGACTACGAGGTCGTCGGCGTCGTCGAGGACAAACTCGAACGCGCGAAGGGGCTGTTCGACATGTACCTCGACGCCGACCTGGAGATGGACATCCGGACCGACGAGGTCGAGGAGGAACAGCTGGTCGAGCCCGACGAGGACGAAGAGAGCGAGGAGGACGAGGAGGCCGAACCCGAGTTCGAGACCGTGACGGTCGAGAAGGAGACGCTCTACGTCGAGGCGAGCCCGCAGCTCTCGTTCAACCAGCAGTGGATGTTCCAGAAGCAGCAGATCGCCCAGCAGATCATGGACCAGGTCGACCTCGACCGCGTGATCATTCAGGAGACGATCGACAACGCGGCCGCCGGGATGGGCGGACTCGGGGGCATGATGGGCGGCATGGGCGGTGCCGGCGGTGCCGGCGGTGCCGACCTCGAGGCGGCGCTGGAGGAGGCCGACGTGGACGCCGACGACATCGTCGACGAACTGGACGAGGAGTAACAGTACCCCCGCCCGGACGGGGGTCGAACCGACGCGGGGCGACGCGCTCCGTCCCCACGACGTTCTAGCTGTTCCGAGAACGGAAGGGAGTAGCGGGGAGTGAGGAGAGCGAGGAGGCGGAGACGGCGGGGGCGGCGAAACGGCGAGGGCGAAGGGTCGGCCCTACGCGGAACTCCCCTCTTGCGGTATGCGAACTGTACTGTCTTCTAGGGCCACCTCCAGGTCGTCCGGACGGCGGCGTCGGACCGTGTCGGCGTCGCGGTCGTACTCGATGGCCCCCGCGTCGTCGAGTCGCGGGAGGTGAACGCGCGTGAGCGTCACCTCGACGGACTCCGGGTCCACCGGTACCGGTCCCATCACCAGTTCCCGGGCGATCACCTGACTGGTGAGGTCGGCGACCGAGACCGACTCGCGCGGACAGTCCTCGAGGTACGAGAGCACGTACCGCCGCCGGTGGTTTGCCAGTATCCCACTCGTGACATCGTCCATGTGTAATCGTCTTCACCACTGGCTCGCAGCGTTATATCACTGTGAGTACGTTCCGCACGGTCCCGCGGAGTTTCGGACCGTTTCACCCCGGCTCCGCACCACGGTTTTCTCGTTGGGAGGTGCCTGAATGAGTATCACGTATCGCTAACCTTTCCGGGGAAACGCGCCGGGGACGGGGGCCGAAACGGCCCTCCATCCACCGACGGAGCGGGGTAAGGGACGCGTAACGCTCTCGCTACGGTGACACACGCCCGCCTCGAACAGCCACTGTCGCTGACAATCGGCAGTGAGCGCAGATGATATGTCCGACCTACGCGATGTCCCGGCTCGTGTCGATGGTGACCCCCTCCGCGAGTTCGAGCTTCACCACGTCCGGGAGCGCACGGCCGCCGCGGAACTTGGGGACGGTGAGGCGGTTCTCGACGGCGTCGTTCCCGACGCGCGTTTCGAGGTCGAAGACGATGTCCGCCACGTGTCTGGTCGTGTCTCGACCCGTCGGGACGGCCACCCCGTCGAGGCAGTAGAGTACCGCTACTCCGCCCGTGTTCTGGATGTGGTTCTGGAGTCCGTTCAGGAAGTTTCGATAGCGGTCCTGGTCGTGCCGTTCGAGGACGTCCGCCGGGTCGACGATGAGGTTGGAGGTCTCCGGGAGCGCGCTCACGAGCTTCGCCGCGTTGTCGAGGGGCGCGTCGCCGGTGACGTGCCTGACGGTGGGCGTGCCCGCCCGCGTCGGTGAGTTCCGGAAGCTATCCGCGACGGCGGCCTCCGTGCGCGCGAGCGTGACGTAGAGCGTCCCCCGGGTCGCGGTGAGTTCGTGGAGGAACAACTCCGCCTGGCTCGCGGGGGGCGCACAGAGCGCGACCAGACTCCCGGCGGGGATGCCGCCGCCGAGCTTCCGGTCGAGCACGTCGACGCCCGTCTGGAGCCTCTCGACCATCTCACTTCACGGGATTTCATTAGTCCGTGTATGTATAGCTATTTTGGTTAGTGTTCAATGAAATAAAACGTTCGGCGAGCCCCGCGTACGCCGCACGTACGCCGCGGTTCGATCGGGGCGACGTCGCCGGGGGGATGCGGGCGCGAATCGGACAGGTGAGCAGCCGGGACGCCGTCTCCGGGACGCCGTCGCACCGGGTGACCGCCGCGCCGACGACGGGCGTGCCGAGCGCCTCGGCCATCGCGACGGTCTTCGCCGCGTCGCGGAGGCTGGCGGGCGTCGGCGTCGAGACGACGAGCGCGCGCTCCGCGCATCGAAGCGGGAGCGCCGCGTCGCGACCCGCGCCCGCCGGGCAGTCGACGAGCACCGGCGCGTCCGCCTCGAGCATCGCCGAGAGTGCGCGACGGAGGGTCGCCGCCGAGCAGCGGCGGGTCGAGACGACGGTAACGCGCGGGTTCGAGGGGAGCGGCCGACCGGCCTCGCCGGGGGACCGCCCCTCGGCGATCGCGGCGACGTCCCCCCTCGGCGCTTCGCGCGTCCCGTCTTCGAGTCCGGCCGCTCGAGCGAGGTCCGGCATCTCCCTGTCTGCGTCCACGGCCACGGCTCGCCCCTCGATCCGCGCGAGCGCCTCCGCGAGACAGAGCGTCGTCGTCGTCTTCCCGACCCCGCCCTTGCCGCCTGCGACCGCCAGCATACCGTCGCTGGGTCCGTCCTCCTACGTAAACCCACGGTGCGGTTCGGGAGATTCAAGCCCCTCGGTGTCCGGCTTGCAACTGATGCGGCACGACCACCTGATCAGCGCGAAACAGCTCTCGCGGGACGACATCGAGGCCGTGCTCGACCGTGCCGCGACCATCGCGGACGACCCCCCGGATCACGGCGACGCGATCCTCGCGCTCCTGTTCTTCGAGCCGAGCACGCGGACGAAGATGAGCTTCGACGCCGCGATGAAGCGCCTCGGCGGAACCACCGTCGACATGGGGCCCGTCGAGACCTCCTCGGTGAAGAAGGGCGAGACGCTCGCCGACACGGTGCGCGTCGTCGAGGGGTACGCCGACGCGATCGTCCTCCGGC